>NZ_CP024871.1:517500-597500 GCF_000306675.2 Leptospira mayottensis 200901116 | reverse complement strand
GTATGTCCTCTCTCGCATTTTTACTTTTGAGTAAGGGGCTTAAAGTCGGAGGTTACGACGGAAAACATTCGGCGATTGTGGAAAAACTGGTTTTAAATGGTGCAACCGTACTACATAAATCCGATGTTTTAGAAACAGAAAATTACGATCTTGCGGTTTATTCTTCCGCGATCCGATTGGATTCCCATCCTTTGGTGAAAAAATTCAAAGACAGTGGAATTCCTTTAGTGCATCGGTCGGAATTACTTCACCAGGTCATGTCGGAGAAAAAACAAATTTCCGTCGCGGGTTCTCACGGTAAAACGACGACGAGCGCTATGACCGCATTCCTGCTGGAAAAATGCGGGATGTCACCGTCTATAATGGTTGGAGGAGAAGTCGCGTTTTTGGGTGGGAAAGGCGGTTCCTGGGGAGAGGGAGAATGGGGGATATTTGAATCGGACGAGTCAGATGGAACATTCAACAATCATAATGCGGAGATTCGGATTCTTACCAATGTAGACGAAGATCATTTGGATCATTATCAGACTCGGGAGAATCTCCTAAACGCTTTTGCACGTTACATGGAACGTACCTCCCGGAAATTGATCTTGAATTTAGATGACGTCGGAATCCGCGACTCTCTTGCATTGATCCAAGACCATTCTAAAATATTATGCTTTTCTAAAGTTTTTGTTTCCGACGAGATTGCAAAGGATTTTTCGCAAAACTCAGATATTGAAGGAATTAGTACAGGAGACTCAAATATTGCAGAAAACAGAGAATTTCCATCTAACTTAGATAACGAAACGTTACGGACTAGGGAAAAAGATACTTCAGAATATCCAAAAGAGAAAGTCCCGAGAATTAAAACGTTTGGCATTCAAAACAATACGAAAAACGAAGTTTTATCGGGTATCGATTCTTCTAAAATCATATATTATACGATTGAGTCCGGCAGCCTTAGTTTTCGATTTCAAGAAAAAGAATATTCATTTTCTCTTAAGTATCCGGGCGAACACTATTTAAAAAACGCTTTGGCTGCAATCCTGGCCTGCTCCGAGACGGGTGTACCCATTGTGGAACTCGTCTCTCAAATTTCGGAATACTCCGGTGTTAGCAGAAGACTCGAATATCTAGGCAGCAAAAACGGAATCGAGGTCTACGACGACTACGGACATCATCCCACAGAAATCAAGGCTGTGATTCAGTCCATGGAAGGTTTGAAAAAAAACGGAAGGGCGATCATTCTTTTTCAACCCCATCGATATACTCGGACGCAAAATCTTTATAAGGAATTTGCCGAAAGTCTGGATACCGGAGAATCGGTGTATCTTTTACCAATCTACCCCGCAGGAGAAGATCCTATCGAGGGTGTGGGAACCGAACTCATTTTGGATTCTATGAAAGTTCCTGCAAAAATTCTCCCCAAAGAAATTTCCGATGGAATTTTCGCATTGAAAAAATCTCTGAAACCCGGAGATAAACTTATCACTCTAGGAGCCGGTAATGTAAGAGACTGGGGCCTTGCTTTTTTAAAGGATTAAGACACATTCTAAAAATTTTTTATATAAAATCGGTTTCAATCATTCAAACAAGCATCTAACAAAACACAGGAATCCCACAGACTACGTCCCATTGGTTGGTTTTATGGGCTTTCGAACGATCATTTTCGCGATTCAAGCTTCCACTTCCTAAGGTTTGAAGATTGACTTATAAATCAACACAAGCTTAGGACAATTGAATTATAATATTAAACTATTCTAATTCAAAGAATCGATCTTAAATTGAAGGTCTCTTTTTTCTTCTGGGTCGGTTGTCAGTTCTAAAACCTTTTTGTAATCGGCCTTTGCTTCTTCTTTTCGATTCAATTCTTCGTATGCGTTTGCTCGAAAGAAAAGGACCGAAGATAGATCCCCGTTTGGATATCTGGAAATATACGAATTGAAAGTGGCAATTGCAAACTTAAAGTTCCCGACTTCTAAATAAGAAATTCCCAAATTAAATAGTGCATCGTGTTTTTTATCCGTATTTCTTGTATCGTCTGCGTCAATTACTTTCTGAAAAAATTGAACGGCCTTTGTATATTCTTTCGCTTCGAAATAATATACTCCCATTTGAAAGTTGGTCTTGATCCCGTTTGGATCTTTAGCTAATTTTTCGAGATATTCTTTCTCTAAATTTTTGCGAGCGTATGCGTTTTTCAAATATTTAAGAATCATTTTGGAATCCGGCATCCCGGTAATTTTATCGATGAGACTTCCATTCTGATCCAAGAAAAGAATCGAGGGATAGCCTTTGATTCCGTATTTGCGTTTTAAATTCGGAAAGGTATCACCGTCTAAAGAAAGCGTAACAAACTTAGAAAGTTCTAATTGAACTTCTTTTTTAGGATAGATCTCATTCTTCAAAGTCTTGCAGTAACCACACCAATCCGCATAGACATCGATAAAAATCGGTTTTCCATTAGTCTTTGCTTTTTCAAAAGCGGTCTTGACTGATTTTTCCCATTGAATTTCAGCCGAAATTGGCAAACAAAAAATTATACAAAACAAAACGGAAATTGGAAAAGATAAAAATCCGGCACTCTCAAGAGAAAACGTTACGTTGCGTTTAAAAAGCCGCAACTTCAACTTTACCCATAAATTACTTGAATTTGAAAATAAATCCTGTCGGAAATACGACAGTCCCTTGTGATAATTCGGCCTAATTCTCATTTTGGGTGGAGGGGTGGGAAGATTCGAGAGGTTTTTCTTTATCATAAAATTATACATTTACAAGTAAAAGTCACTCTCTTGTGAGGGACTCTCACGTTTGAGTGACTTATCGGAGATGTAAAGTTCTAGTAAATTTTTCACCTCCAATCATAAGATTCTTTTGTAAATTCTTTAGCCAGCGTTTTCTTTCGGAAGAACTCAAAAAATACGGTTGTCGGAGAATCGGAGTCCGGGAAAATTAGAGGCAGATTTTGTAAAGGAAACTCATGGAATTTTTATTACAGTTGGAAAACATTCTAAAAAAAAGAAAGCAGGACCTTCCCGATAAATCTTATACCGCGGATTTGTTCCGGGGCGGAGTGGATCGAATTCTCAAAAAAATAGGAGAAGAAGCCGGAGAGGTAATCATCGCCGCAAAAAATTCTGATAAAAAGGAACTTGCCCACGAAGTGGCTGATCTACTTTTTCATTTACAAGTGTTGCTCGTAGAACAAGAACTTTCTCTGCAGGATATCGTAGAAGAACTTCGTAAACGACACTCTTAGAACGATGGATCTTCCGGAAGTCGTCCTTCCCAAAAAAATTTCCAGTAGAATCGTTCTCTTTTTTTTATTTCTTCTCTATACGGTTCTTTTTTATCATAGCGCCTGGTTGAGCGATGATTCGTTCATCACGTTTCGAGTCGTGGACAACTTTCTGAACGGATTTGGTCTTCGATGGAATCCTTGGGAAAGGGTTCAGGTCTATACTCATCCGCTTTGGCTTTTTTTGTTGATCCCGACCCAATGGATCGTTCAAGATATTTCGGCTTCGGTTTATATTCTATCTTATGCCTGCGGAATCCTTTTTTTATCCGTTTACTGTTTCACTCTCTTGAAATTTCGATACGGTCTCGGATTGATCTTTATTTCTTTGTCAACGTTTTTTTCTTCTAGAATATTCATAGATTATAATACTTCAGGTCTAGAAAACCCTCTTTCATTTCTGCTTCTTCTTTTTTTCGAGATTAAGTTCTATTCGTTGTATTTAAACGGGAAACCAGAAAACACAGCAGCCGATTCCTTCGAAATCGGTTTTTTGGCCGGACTCTTGCTTTTGACCCGCTTAGACCTGATTCTGTTTTTGGCAGTGCCCCTGTGCGTTCTTTTGGGGAAAATTTTCAAGGATCAAAGAATTCAATTTTTAAAATATTCTTTTTTAGGAATATTCATCTGGTTACTTTACTTGTGCTTTTCACTCGTTTACTTCGGTTCCCTTCTCCCGAATACGTTTTATGCCAAGACGAATGTATTATCGTCCCTTCCAGAACAAATTTTAGTCGGCTGGGACTACCTCAGAATCAGCTTAAAATGGGATCCGATCGCTCTTTTTATTTTCGGAATGCATGTCTTTTGGATAATTTCAGAGCCGGTTCTCCGACGATTTACAAAAACAAAATGGGCGTTGTCCGAAAAAGAAAAAGGAATTCTGTTCCTCAGTTTCAGTTCGATAGTTTTCGTGTTTATGTATCTTCTCCAGATTGGGGGAGACTTTATGGCGGGGAGATTTTTGGGCACCTGTCTGATCGTTTCCGTTTTCTCTCAATCTCTTTTTTTAGCCCTTCATTTTGAAAATTCGAAATTGAATATTCAAAAATTATTATTTACTTCAAGTGCGATCGTTTCAGTTTACTTTTTTGCGTATTCTGCTTCGCCCCTACGTTACATATTTCAGAGATCCTTGATTCGAGTGGAAAAAGGAATCGTAGACGAAAGAGCTTCGTATCAGGACAATACTTCTTTAAAACATTGGTTTGAGGGAATCACTCCCGACACCCATCCTTGGGCACAATACGCAAAAAGAATCGCGCTATACAACCCTAAAACTAATCTGAACACCTCGGAATTCCAACGAGTTCAGATTACGACTAATGTCGGATTACCGGGATTTTACGGCGGTCCTGGAATTCACTGGATCGATCTTCTGGGAATCACCGATCCGTTTTTGGCGAGACTACCCGGCAAAGGTTTTCCCGGTCATTATATCCGTCTTTTACCCCAAGGTTATAAGGAATATATCGAAGAGACCGTCGTTTCACTTTCAAATCCGGAACTGGATCGCTTTTATTACGAAATTCGATTGTTAAGCGAAGAAGATATTTGGACGAAAGAACGTTGGAAAGTCATCGTCGATTTTACGTTTTTCGGCGCAGGAAATTTCAAAACCAGATTCCCAAAGGGATTTTTTTATCCATTCGATTTAGATACATATCGCATTACTCTGTACGGACTTCCTTTTAAGAATTGGAAAGACAAAGATTTGAAATTGAAGTTGTCTCAAGAATATTTTGGGTCCCAATCAACGGAAATATTCAAAAGCAGAAATCCATTTTGATACTCTTTTAAACGGAATAGAATCTTATCGGAAATAAATTGTATTGTTTGAGTTAAAAACCCATTCCAAAACCTTAAACGCATATCAAAACGTGATAGTTCAATTGTTTATGGACCTTTAAACATACTTTTTCGTGATTCAATTCTTACAGTCGTTTCCACATCTTACTCATAACCATAAAAATTGGTACCCAGTATTTTATGCTGAAACAGAACTTTATAATAAAAATTTACTCTATTCAATTCTATAGGGGTCAGTAAAATTTTAAGATGATCTTTTAATGAGATTGCGGTCCGGGACTTGTAGGAGCTGTACTCGTTTCGCCGGAAAGAATCCGACTGGGAAGTTTACAGAATTGATTACATCGATCCATACATTGCCGTTGTTTTGCGCTTCTATAGCCTATAATTGGCAAGAAGATAGAGGTAAAAGGATACCATTCTTCCATACAATTTGTCTGACACTTGGCAAGTAGTTGAGTACAAGCATACTCGTAAGAAAATTTGGATTCTTGATCATGAACGAGTTCAAAACCTTCCGGAGAAAATTCGGTCCGCTTTCTTTCCTTGGTAAGCCGTGCTCGTTCCACTTGTGTAAGATTAGCATCTTCCCCCGTGGGAAAGGCATCGGGAGATGGAACTTTTTTCACATTTTTTTGATTCGGATTATCCCAATCAACTCGAATCAAACAATCTATGGTTAAAATCGAAATGCAAAAAAAACATATTAAAAAAAAACGTAAAATGAGTTTTGAATCCATCGGAAAAACACTACAATAAATTTTCACAAAAAGCTGCCAAAAAGCTACTCAAATTCGACTTAAAATACTTTTAGAACCTGTTCAACTTGCAAAGATTCCAGGAAATAAATTTCAAAAATCGGAAATTCAAAAGAAAAAGGATCGATTTGAATCTCTTACGAAAAAGAGTAAGGTTCGTATGAGAATTTTCCTTTTTCTGATCTGGATCGGATGGATCCTTTCCTGTGCCTCCACCGGACGCGAGGGAGAAGTAATATTAGGAAACTCCCCTCGTTTTTTAGCGCCGAAACAACTTAATAGAACTCCTTTCGAGGGTTTTCCGATCGCCTTACCGGAAGATGTCGGCTTGGATTCAACTCCCCTACTTCGTTTATCAAAATCCATTCGTGAAGAAGAACTCGAAGTCCGTTCTCTTCTGATTGTAAAAGACGGAAAATTGGTTATGGAACGTTATGCGGGAGGTGTTACCCGCAATCACAATCACAGCGTTTATTCGGTTACAAAAACCGTTACATCCACTCTACTCGGAATTTTAAATTTCGAAGGAATTCTAAAAACAGTAAACGAGCCGGTGATGAATTCTCTTCTTTCCCTTGGAAACCTACCTTTTCCTTTGCTCGAAGGCAAAGAGTCTCTTCGGCTCAGAGACGTTCTTCAGATGGCATCCGGAATGCGCTGGTCAGAATTTCAGGAACGAGAAGATATTAGGACCGCAGAAGATCCTCTCGTAATCGCATTATTACCCGAAGTGAAGGACAAACCGGGAACTAAATTCGACTACAGCAACGGAGATTCCCAACTTGCCGCCGCGGTTTTGGAAAACAAAGCAGGTATGACACTGCTCCATTTTGCGGAAAATACTTTATTCTCTTGGCTTGATTTTAAAGGTTATGAATGGTACACATCTCCTTCGGGAAGACAAACCGCCGGTTTCGGTCTAAGACTGAGGCCGATCGATATGGTAAAATTCGGAATCCTGTACTTAAACAATGGAAATTATCAACGTAAGAAAATCCTCAAACTTGATTGGATCAAACAAGCGATCAAACCAGGAGCCTCACAAAACTACGGTTATCAATTGTGGACGCACCAATTCGAAGGGAAAAAAACGTTTATGGCAAACGGAAAAGGAGGTCAGTTCGTGTATGTAATCCCTCATAGAAGAATGGTGATCGTGACCACCTCCGCAATTTGGGACAAGCCGATTCATTTTCTTTTGGACAAAATTCTTGCAAGTGTAAAGGAATCTTTGGATTCGAAGCAAAAGAAAAAAAATCCGGAAAAAGAAGCCGAGTTTTTAAAGGAAATTCACGAAGCATCGCTCACGGTCGGAAATCCTGCATTTTGGAAGGACCTAAATGAACCTCATCTAATTTATCATAAAAAATGAATATTCCAAGATTCTGTTTCTTTACGGCGGAAGGCAGTCAGAGTTTTCTAAAACTACAAGCCGGATTTCGACGTTTTTTTGTTGAATGCTAAAATCCGAATAGCCGCCGCCTTTCTACGATTTTGAGTGGTCTCCCGACTTAGTTTCACTTTCTCCACCAAATGAGAAGTGGCGGTCGTCGGATGCCCCGAAGTGAAAGGAGGAGCTGGGTTGTATTCGATCATAAGTTGAATTTCTTCAGCAAGTTCAGTTCCAAAAAGTTCAGCAGTTAAAAAAAGGGCAAAGTCGATTCCCGCAGTAACCCCACTCCCGGTGATCCGGTTACGATCTTTGACAAAACGTTCGCCAGAAATCTGAACCGGAAACAATTTTAAAACATCCAAGGAAAGCCAGTGAGTCGTCGCCTTATATCCGTCGAGAAGGCCTGCCGCAGCAAGTACCAAAGAACCTGTACAAACCGAAGTGATAAATTTTGAATTTTCCGTTTTTGTTTTGAGGAAGTTTAAGACTTCAAATTCTTCCATAAGAAGGGTAGTTCCGGCACCTCCCGGTACGAGTAAAATGTCGAAATCGGGGCAATTCGAAAAATCATAGTCTGGGATCCATTTCATTCCCGATTCCGCCACAATCGGTTCCTTCGATTGAGCAAATAGAAATATCTTTACGTTTGGAATTCTTGAAAAAACTTCATAAGGCCCCGTAAAATCGAGTTGTGTGACATTCGAAAAGATAAAGATCCCGATGGAAAGATTAGAACCTGACACAAATTCCGAGCGTAAATATTTTAATACGACTTTCAAGTCATTTTTGATTTTAGAATTCCTTGATGCAAAAACTTCGGGGGGAAAAAAAGTAAGTACGTGAGTTATGATAAGTATCTATTCTTAGATGTGGGAGATACGATTCTTCATCTGAAAAAATCTGCCGGTGAAACCTATTTTGAAATCCTCGTAGAAGCGGGGTTTAAAAAGGAAAAAAATGCGCAAGAGTTCTACAGGAAAGCATTCTTAGAATCATGGCATAAGATGCACGAGAATTCTCCGCCCGAACATAGGGATAAATATCAATTTCATCCGGGAGGAACTCAAGGTTGGTGGAAGGAATTACTCGCAGATTTTTTAGAAAGAATTCCGGACCGCGTTTCACTTGAAAAAGCGTTTCCGATCATCTATAACAAATTTGCGGATCCCGAACTTTGGACCGTAGATCCGGGATTTTGGAAACTCAAGAATTATTGTAAGAACGAAAATTGGGGACTCGGAGTAATTTCAAATTGGGATCACAGACTTAGAGCACTTTTAGAAGCAAAAGAAATATCAGAATATTTAAATCCTATAATAGTCAGTGCCGAGTTCGGATACGAAAAACCCTCTCCAAAAATTTTCGAAGAAGCAATGCGTTTGGTGAGGCTTTCTGGAGATTGTCTGGTTTATTGCGGAGACAAATACGAATTGGATGTTGTAGTTCCTAGATCCTTAGGCTGGAGATCCTATCTAAAAAATAAAAAAGGAGATTTGGAATCTCTTTCGGAATTAATTCGATTTTTATAGAAGCGGAACGGATTCTTTTCTATATTTAGAACTTGTTCTAAAGCCTGTCCAACAACCCGCAGAACATCGTGAACGACTCACAACATAGTTGTGAAATCAACACGATCTTTAGAGAACGTTATTGTTTGAGTTCAAAGAGTGTTCAATTGAAATAAGTGCCTCATTTTCTATGGATCGTTCGGTAAGGAGACGCTTAGTTTCTTCGAGCGCCAATTGAAGTCGACGCTTTAGTGTCACAAAACGAAAGAGTTGCCTCACAGATTCGTCTCTTTGTAAAATTTATAAGTTTCTAAATCGTTTTTTCATCGCTAAATTAGCAGTAGTTCTTACAATTCTAAGATTTTACCGATCCCTATCAATTGAGTACTATAAATTTTTATTACAAAGCCCTGTTTCAGTGCAAAACATCAGGTGCTCTGTTATACGATTTCGAGTAAGACAAACTTTCAATAAAATTTATCGGGTACGAATTCCACTCAGATGCCGATTGATGAATCATCTTTATCCAGTTTATAATTATTGTATAAAGAAATTTTTATTTATTATCACAAAAGTTTTTTTTGAAGTTCAGACTAAAACAAACTTCAAATCGATCTGAAGATAAAATCGAATCGGCCTTATCCTAAAAAAATACAAAGCTCATAAAAAATAAGATTCAAAAATGAGAATTATACTTGAGAAAGAACGACGATCCCGTAGAAGAGTTGGAATTCTTTCGATTCAAGGACAACTATGAACGAAATTTTATCCAATTACAATCACCCAAGATTCAAAACGGACGATCTGGCAGGACACTATGAAAGTTGGTTTGTCAGAGCCAATAATCCTAACGCGTGTCAGGCGGTATGGATTCGTTATACGATCTTTTCGCCGAAAGACCATCCCGAAAAGGCAATCGGAGAACTCTGGGCCATTTATTTCGACGGAGAAAAAAATACTCATTTCGTATCCAAGTCGGAATTCCCCATCGAAAAATGTAAGTTTCATTCCATACCGTTCTCCGTTAGGATTGGAGATTCTGAACTTTCGGATTCATATCTTTTAGGAAAAGCGGGAAACAACAAAGGCCCTGAAAAGTTTTTCTGGGATCTAAAAATTTCAGGCGGCAGTGCCGCACTTTTTCTTTTTCCCGAAAATTTGTATGAAGGAAATTTTCCAAAAGCGAAGGTATTAGTTGGAAATCCTAGAGTAAAAGTTTCTGGAAGTTTAAAACTCGGTTCCCAAGAAATTCAAGTTCAAAATTGGATCGGAAGTCACAATCATAATTGGGGATCCAAACACACCGATCAATATGCTTGGGGACAAGTTGTCGGTTTCGAGGAAGAAGCGGATTCTTTCTTGGAACTTGCCACCGCAAAGTTAAAGATCGGACCTATATGGACTCCGGCAATTACCCCAGTCGTATTTCGGTTTAAAGGTAAGGATTATAAACTCAATCATCCGTTCTTAAGTTTCGGTAGGGCGAAGTATCGCTATTTCGATTGGAATTTTGTGGCAAACTCAAGTGAGATTCAAATTAGAGGAAGAATCCACGCAGAACCTCAAGACTTTGCCTGTCTTCAGTACTGGAATCCGCCCGGCGGCTGGAAATATTGTCTGAACAGTAAAATTGCCAACACGGAACTTTTTGTGAAACGAAAGGAAGATCTTATTTATTCGAAACTGACTTCGAATCGTAAAACGGCTTTTGAAATTCTCACCGACGATTTTTCTCATGGAATGAAACCGGAAGTTTAAAAATGAAACCCAGAGCTTTCTGAATTTATTTTCAATTTCGCTTAAGAGCACATTCCAAAACCTTGGGATGTGGAACTACTACGTTTTGTTACACACTCACTTGAATGATAATTTCTTTTAAAGTTTTGGAATAAGTTATAAAATGCTGATTCTTAAACAAAGAACAATAACGTGGAAACAGTTTTCGGTAAGGACATTACGATCTAACTTAACGGTAAGAAATATTCATTTAGAAGCACAATTTGACAAAGGACGAACAAATTATGTTTCCGTTCTGATAAGATCTTACGATTATATCAGGGGACTTCTATAAAATCCAAAAATAAAAATTCTCCGGCCGAATTTACGTCCGGCGGTTCTCATTCAATGAAAAATTCATTTTACAGAGGTTCCCTCAAAATTCAAATTTTCTAATTCACCGATCTCATCTGGTTCTTGATAGGAAACTTTCCAAAGCCTTGGTTCTAAAAGAATGAAAATCCCCAGCACTTTCGAATTTACAAAACTGAAGAACCTTTTCTGGGATCTCGCCGTATTTAGCCTCTTCATTGTTGATCTTAATCATCATATCCGCAAGATAGATAGGATAAATATAAGAAATGTATTCCTCTTCGACGGTCAGAGGCCTGTGATGAAATTCCATCGCTTTTGCATATAAATCCGGAAAGTTCCATTTCTCAGCGATCAACGCACCAACTTTCGTATGAGTAATTCCTAATGCTGCTTCTTCCATCGATACGGCAGATGCGATCTCTTTGGACGCGGAGATTTTACCGATATTTTTCATCGTTCTTTCTTCCAAGGAAATAAGAATAATTTCTCCTATGTCGTGTAACAACGCGGCGGACATAAGATTACTGACAGCATCCTTGGGAAGCTCGGTCCTTGATGCAATCAGCTTACAGTAGAAAGCACATTGATTGGATTTTTCCCAGATCGAAAGAAACACAGGAAACTTGTTTTCGAGAATCTGTTTGGTTCCGAGAGAAAATAGAAGTTGGCTGAGTTCTTTGAGACCAATCAGTTGGATCGCCCTGTCCAAGGTTTCCACTTTGTTCGCACGAATAAAGGCGGCTGAATTTGCGAGCTTAAGAATATTCGCGGAGAGAGCTACGTCCTTTTTGATGACTTCCGCAATCTGAACAATGGAAGAATTAGGCTTTTCTATCATCGCTTGAATATCTTGGATCAATCTTGGAAATGTCGGCAGTCCGTCGATGTTCCTAAGGATGTCCTGTGTTTGCTGAAGTTGAAGATTTTCTTTCGTGACACTCAAAGGGATATCTATGATTACGCTCGTGTTATCTCCTTGACTTTCGATTTTGTAAGACGTCTCGGAAAGACCGTCGTTCTTCAACATCATCAAGGACATCACAAGTCCAAGTCCCGCCCCTTCGGTCTCGTCTCCAGCTTCCAGGAAGGCTTCGGCGAGATCGTTATAGAGTTTTGCCTTTCCGATTCTTTGATTGATTCTCTCTACCTCAGTCAGGCTGAGTTTTACATTATTCATCACTCGGATCCGAATCATATCCTTGTTATAAACGAAAGAGACCAAAACTACAAAGTTGTTCTTAAAAAGAAGTTCCTCATATTTTTCCTTGTTATCCAAATAGTCCTTTTTAAATCCTAAAATTTTTTGTTTGTAGGTTTCAGGATTGTGAATATCCGCTTTTAATTCCCGGAAATAAATCCGCTTGACGTTCGCCTTGATCGAGTTGGCGATCGTTTCCTTAAGAGTTGTAAAAACGGAGTCTCTTACGTAAATGATATCTAATTGAAGCAGATAACGATCCAAGGTTCTACTGATGATAGAGTCCACGTCTTCAGTGAGATTATGAAATCGATAATGAACGGGAGAGTTTTCCAGAACAGGATGATCCAAATCCTTAAGATTGCTATAAAGTCCAAGATCGCTGTGATGATGGAACTCTAAAGTTTTATTTTGACTCATATTCGATGATTCTTTCGTTTATGTTCCGCTCTTGTCAAGTGATCTGAATTTCTAAGAAAAAATTTCCAACCCGTTCCACTTTAAAAACTCATGTCAAAAACCCACGTTCATTCCGACAAGAGTTTGCTTTGATAACGATTCCTTTGGTACGATCTCAAAAGAAGAAAACAACAGAAATTCTCCCTCTATGAATTCATTCGGGAATCCTTACGTTGATTTATGTTCCATCAAGACAAACGAGGATTTTTGACATAAACTTCGAAACTCTTTATGCTTGCTTCGTTTGATTCCGAAGCTCTAAACGTAGATCGAAACTTTCGTCTGTTCGTTTTATTCTTCCCATAAAACAAAAACGTTAACCGTTCTTTTCTGACTCTTGTCGCATTATAAAATTTGGATATAACGTTTCATATATACGGAATTCGCCACTTTCCGTGCGGATTAAAAACCGGCAATTTGTCCTTAAAAACAAGAAGATGGAGAATCGTAACTGCTTCGATAGATACCCGCTCAAAGAACAAGTTCGGACCTTATAAAAAGAATTGCTTTCCGAGTCCACAATGGTAGAATAAGCCCGCCCGACTTTGACCGGGTCCGTCCCCGAAAATGAATTTCTGAACTACATGAGGAGCTTATTTCGATGCCAACTATACAAGAATCTCCGGTAAAATTACCGTATTCTGATCTTACTCCCACTCTTCCGTCCATAGACAAAACGGAGATCGAACGAGTGTTTCATCTCCAAAAAAAACATTTCCATAAGGTGATGAAATTGACCACGGCGAGTCAGCGCATTCAGCGATTGAAAAAGCTGAGAGAAGCGATTTTTAAATATACTCCCGAAATCGAAAAAGCGGTAAACGCCGATTTCCGTAAGAACGAAAGAGAGGTGGACATCACGGAAATCATGCCTTCCATTTCGGAGATCAACGATGCGATCAAACACGTTCGCAGATGGATGAAACCGGTAAACGCCAAAACTCCGGTGACCCTTTTCGGTGCCAAAAGCCAGATCCTTTACGAACCTCGCGGAGTCGTTTTAATTATTGGACCTTGGAATTATCCGTTTTATCTTACCTTTGCTCCCCTCGCAGCTGCAATCGCCGCAGGAAATACGGTCCTAATCAAACCTTCCGAATTTACTCCGGTTACTTCCAACTTGATTCAAAAAATTATAACCGAAGTGTTCCCGAAAGAGGAAGTCGCCGTTTTCGAAGGAGACTATCAAGTTTCCGGTGCGCTTATGGAACTTCCTTTGGATCATATCTTTTTTACGGGAAGCACTCAAGTAGGAAAAATCGTGATGACCGCGGCGGCAAAACATCTTACCAGCGTTACACTTGAGTTAGGCGGAAAATCTCCTGCGATCATCGACAAAAGCGCGGATATCAAAAAGGCCGCTAAAAAACTCGTTTGGGGAAAAGTGTTGAATGCGGGACAAACCTGTGTCGCTCCCGACTATCTGCTCATTCCCAACGACCTTATCAAACCTTTCGTGGAAGAGGCAAAATCGGTTATAAAAGAATTTTATGGTAAAGACGGAAAAGCCCTCAAGGAGAATCCGGATTTCTGTAGAATCGTAAACGATCGTAACTTCAATAGGGTTTCCGGCTACATACACGAAGCTGTAGAAAAAGGTGCTAAGATCGAAATGGGAGGCGAAACGGACGCTTCTCAAAATTACATCGAGCCTACTCTCCTCAGTAATGTACCAGAAAATTCGAATATTATGGAAGATGAAATCTTCGGGCCGATTCTTCCTATGATCCCTTATACGAACCTGGACGAGGCGATTGAAAAGATCAATTCCAAGCCGAAACCGCTGGCCCTTTATATTTTCGGTAAAAAGGAACGTCCGATCAAAAAGATTCTAAAGGAGACTTCTTCCGGAGGAGTTGCGGTCAATGACGTGATTCTTCACCTCGTAAATCCGTATCTCCCTTTTGGAGGAGTCAATCATTCCGGTCACGGAAGTTACCACGGTTATTTCGGATTCAAGGCGTTTTCTCACGAACGTTCCGTTCTCCGTCAAGCCGCTTTGAGTTCGATTGGACTGATGTATCCGCCTTATACGAATTTTGTGAAACGACTCGTTACCCTAACAAAGAAGTTCCTCGTTTGACATCGTAGATAATACTTAGAAAGTACAGGGTGCAATTTTCATTTTGAAACGCCGAGGATTTTTGAAATCCCTTGAAGTGATGTTTGAGATTACTTCAAGGGACTTTTTAAGTATTAGTGGATAGGAGTTTACATACACTTCCACTGATTCTAAAACGTGAGAACTACTGCATTTGTTACGAATTTATCGAATGATTGCAACCGATTTCTTTTAAGTTTTAAGATAGACTCTAAAACCCTTTTACGATAAAAAACTCGTATTTTTTTTAGATACAAAGACCAAATCCATAAAGTATAATAGTCTTTTTATAACTCTTTTTAAGCAGAACGAGCGCACCTTTAACGAAAACACTCGTTCGTATCAAAAAATTAGGCCTCGAATTTCAGGTGTTCTCGACAATCAGCAAACTACGAAGCATCCAGGCGGTTTTTTCATGAACCTCCAATCGCTGGGTAAGAAGGTCTAAGGTCACTTCGTCCCCTCCTTCGTCTGCAGCAGGAAGAAGGGAACGCGCTGTTCTAATCACGGTCTCGTGCCCGCCTACCAGATGGCGAACCATATCTTCCGCGTGAGGAACTCCTCCTTCCTCATGAATTGAAGTCAATTTGCCCAATTGATGGGACGAACTCGGAGCGTAAAAACCCAACGAACGGATCCTTTCGGCGATTAGATCGATGGAAAGCCAAAGCTCGTTGTATTGAGTTTGAAACATCAGATGAAGAGTATTGAATTGTGGACCGGTTACGTTCCAGTGATAGCTATGCGTTTTAAAGTATAAAATGTAAGTATCGGCCAGAAGTTTTTGCAGTCCTGTATTGATGGTTTCTCTATTTTTTTCGGATATTCCGATATCTATGTCTTTCATATTTAGACCCCCCGTTTTATAATAGACCGAAAACATAAAAGAACAAGAAAAAACTTACAGCTCGTTCCAAAACCTCGCACCCATTTTGAAAAGGATTTACTGATAAAATTATGGTTCAAGATACGATTATAATTTTCTATAAAGAACTTGTCCCAAAATCTTAGAATTGTAAGAACCCCCCACTCATTTAACGGTAAAAGACGATTTAAAAATCCATAAATTTCCCCAAGGGAACGTAGTCCTTGGAAACTACGTTTTGTCATTGGCGACCAACAATCGTGGTTTTTCTTTAGATTTCCAAACAGACTTAAAATGAAAAAGAGCGGTGGATCACCGCTCAAATTTACTTCTTTTTAGAATTATATGCACGAATCGCAGAGAAAATTTCCTCCAACTCTTCTTCCTTCATATAAGGGAACAAAGGATAGTTGAGAACCGAAGCACAGATTTTTCCCGTCGTGTGTTTATCTCCAAATTTTTCTTTGATATAAGATTTTGCACCCGGCTGATCACTCATAGCACCGGGATAAATATTGCCGAAGCCGATCTCTTTTTCTTTTAGAACATCTTGAATTAAAGAACGTTCTTCCGCAGCAGCAAGAGTCACATTACAATATCCGTTCTCCTCGTAATCTTTAGGTGGATGAATCACTCGGATTCCAAGATTAGGGAGTATTTCATAATATCTTTGTGCGATTTTTCTACGCGAAACGATCCTTGCTTCAAGATGTTTCAAGTTGATATTAAGAAAAGCGGCTTGTAAAGTATCCAATCTAGAATTCCAACCCACGTCTCCGTAGGCATAATGAGAAATTCTTCCGTGATTGGCGAGCATTCTCACCTTGTTTGCGAGTTTCTCATCGTTCGTAAAAACCGCACCTCCATCGCCTGCACCACCTAAAACTTTAGCAGGATAAAAGGAAGTAGTTGCAATCAACGCGTCTTTGTAGATAGACGTCCCTCTGTATCTCACACCGTAACACTGAGCACCGTCTTCCAATAGAGGAATTCCTTTCAATTTACAAAGCTTACGAAAATCCTCAAGACGGGCAGAACCCCAACCGTAAAGGTGAACGATTATCGCCGCCTTCGGTTTGACCTTTTCCAACGCTTTCTCAAACACGGTAAAGTCCATCTGAAGATCATCCGGATCGGTATCGACAGTGTAAGGATCGGCTCCTACGTTTACGACTGATTCAAATGTCGCCCAAAAGGTGGAATCCGGAAGTAATACAGCATCCCCTTTTCCGACTCCCAACGCACGAAGCGCCAATTGAAGAGCGTCCGTTCCATTTGCGCAAGCTACAGAATAATTAGTTTCCGCTTGAGATGCGAGATTTCTTTCTAAAAGAGAAACTTCTTCTCCGCCGATAAAACTCGCATTCTTACTGAGAATCTTGACCTTTTCTTCCCATTCCTCCAGCAATCCCGGTTCAAACCTTTTGATATCGATAAATGGAACGCCCATTCGGCTCTCCTAACTTTTAAATTTGCATATAATAATATTCTAAAATATATTTGTTTTCTCTTCGAGTGATCTTCTACTTTGAAGGAGTTATTCTTTTTTTGGACACTGTCTTTTTTTTCAGAGCCGTTTTTCCTGCCGAGGTTGTGATCAATTTTAAATTCTCTTTAAAAGAAGGATTTACTTTCAGAAGAACCTTTTCGTCGAAAACCATTGCGGCAACTTCCTCATAACGACTCACCGGAAAAAAAGACATTCCCTTTTTTACATAATCCGGAATTTCTTCTAGATGTTGGAGATTATCTTTTGGATAAATGATTTTATAAATTCCGACCCTTTTTGCCGCTACGATCTTTTCACGTAAGCCTCCAATCGCAAGAACTTCCCCCGTAAGAGTGAGTTCCCCAGTCATCCCGTAACCCGCCTTCACTTTTATATTCAAGGCAAGGGAAAGAATCGCGGTCGCCATTGTGATTCCGGCAGAGGGGCCGTCTTTCGGAGTTGCCCCGTCCGGAACGTGCAAATGTATCATTCTATCGTTAAACAATTCGTCCTTATTTAAAAAATTTTTAATATAACTCAAGGCGATGTTTGAAGATTCTTCCATCGTTTTTCCGATCATCCCAGTAAGAAGAATTCCTCCCTTTCCTTTTACGAAAAGAGCTTCTATAAGAAGTGTCGCTCCTCCGACAGAAGTCCACGCGAGACCGAGCGCGGTACCGGGAACCGAAGTACGAACCATTCTTTCGTTCGTAAACTTTGGAACTCCTAAAAACATTTCAAGATTTTTTTCGAGAATAACTTTCGGGAAGGGCTCCTTCTTTACGATTTTCATCGCAATCTTACGAACGAGCTTATCAGTGACCTTTTCCAAACCGCGAACTCCAGATTCTCTCGAATAAGAATCGATCAAAGAGACCACCGCTTTCTTATCGAACTCAATTCCGTAAGAAGTTACCCCGTTTTTCGCAAGAACCTTTTTCCAGAGATATCTCTGAAAAATTTGCACCTTTTCGTCCGTAATATAACCCGAAAGATTAATAATTTCCATCCGATCCAAAAGAATCCTGGAGATAGAATCCAACGTATTGGCGGTCGCGATAAAAAACACATTCGAAATATCGAATGGAAGATCCAGATAATGATCCCTGAAATTCTTATTTTGTTCTGGATCCAAAACTTCCAAAAAAGCGGAAGCCGGATCCCCTTGAATGCCGGCCGCAAGTTTATCGATCTCGTCGAGCAAGATAACGCAATCTTTTTCTTTCGTAATTCTAAGAGCAGAAATAATTTTACCGGGCATAGAACCGATGTAGGTTCTTCGATGACCCTTGATTTCGGCTTCGTCCCTCATTCCTCCGACGGAGAACCGAAAAAATTTTCTTCCCATAGCTTCGGCAATGGACCTCGCAATCGAAGTTTTCCCTACACCCGGAGGTCCGACTAATAGAAGAATCGTTCCTTTTTCATCGCTTTTCAATTTTTTGACCGCGAGAAACTCCAAAATCCGATCCTTCACGTCCTCAAGTTTATAATGATCTCTGTCCAAGGTTTTTTTAGCCTTGTCCAAATCGATTTCTCTAGCAGGTGCGGGCTCCCAAGGGAGGGATTCCAGAATGTCCAGGTAATTTCGGATAACGTTATAATCTCCGGTATTCGGATCCGCATAAGAGAACTTATCCAATTCTCTACTTACTTCCTCAATGACCTCGGTATCCGCACCGATGGATTTCAGTCGTTCCAGAAATTTTTCGTATTTTTTTTCGAACTTATCATCCTTGATTCCGAGTTCGTTCTGTATCGCCTTGAGTTGTTCTCGCAGGAAGAATTGTCTTTGTTGTTTGTCGATTTTGTCCTGGATTTGATCGGAAATTTCTCTTTGGATGGATACGAGCTCGATTTCTTTTTTTAAAAAGAGAAGAACTTTTTCGATTCTTTCCTTAAGAATATTAGATTCGATGACAGATTGATATTCCTCTTTTTCAAGATTAAGAATCGAACAAACAAAGTCCGCCATTTTTCCAGGCTCATTTACATTAAGCATGGTAAGTTTCATTTCTTCCGTAAACAGCGGATTATTTTGTGCGAGTTCTCTCGTCATGACGAGCAAAGTTCTCATCATCGCTTTGATCGTGTTTTTAGGCGCTCCGGGCTCTTCCTCCGGATAGGAAACCTTGGCGATCAAGGGATCTTTACTAGTATAGGAATCGATTTTAAAACGACGAATTGTATTGATGAGAATATTGACCGCATCGTCGGGTAGATGTACTTTTTTTAAAATTTTAGCGACGACGCCGAACTGGTAGATGTTTTCGGAGGTTTCCTTTTCGTTTTCCTCATCCTTCAAAAGAACGAGTCCCAAAAAAGAATTTCCCCTGAGAGACTGCTCTACAGCCTTTGCAAACTTACCGTTAGGAACAATTAAAGGTGTGATGATACCCGGAAATACCGGTCGAGATTTAATAGGAACTAAAAAAAGTTCCGGCGGTAAAATCAAGTCCAATGGAACAATTGAATTCTCTTCAATACCCGATAAATCCTCTAAAGGCTCCAAAAGACCTCCTTAAATCTGAAAACATTCCCGGAGAACCGGATTTTGTCCAGGTTCTTATACCGGAAGAGATTCTCAAATCAAATCCGATCCATTTTGTGCTGAAAAAACCTCAAAAGCCTGAAGAACTTTCCCTTCGAATCAATCTTCAATAAGTATTGCAAACAAAAATGTTTTCTTCCAGTAAGCGTCTTTTCATTTCTCTCATTTTTTTAATGGATCGAAAAACACTATTTGTGTTTTTGAATGATGACCTCTAAACGCCAAATTTATAGAAACTCCTATCGATTTTTCGCGTATACAAAAAAATCAGTTCATTTCCTACCATCGTTTAGCTTATAACTTGATAAGACTTATTGCATTAAACCAATTATAGTTTTTATAGCATATGAATCAAACTTTTGGTTTACTCTGGATGTTCGCGGCAATCTTACTTTTCGCATCTTGTTCTCAAGCTGAGCGAATCAACATCGATACTTCTTCAACAACAGGGCTTCTTTTCCAAGGAGGAATTGCCTTGGGACCCGGACCCAATAACCAGAGTCAGGATCAGGGTGATCTTGAAAGCTCCGAACCGAAAGAAATCAATTCCTTTCGCTTTCAAGCCTCCAATCATTTTTTTACGACCGACTTTGTCGGAGAAATTTCCGGAACCTTAATTACGGTCCAAGTTCCGTTTGGAGCAATTTATCGTCTAAAGGCAACTTTTATAAGCACCGGAGTGAACGTCGAAGTAAATGGTGTTCCTCAAACAAGCGGTCAAACTGTGAACAATTTTTCGTCTCCGGTAATATATAGAGTGACTGCAACCGACAAGAGCGTTAAAGACTATACTGTTCAAGTTATCCCTATATTTCGTCTAACGGATGCAGGACAAATCAATTGTTTTTTTACCTTCTGCAATGACGATCCTGGCCAAGACGCAGATTATTCAACCGGAGTTCCCAAAACCTTTCAGTCTAATATCGTTTTGTCTGATTATACCACCCAACCGGTAACGATCGATAGACAAACTGGGCTTACCTGGAAATACTGCGCCGCCGGTCTTAATAATGCCGCTTGTTCAGCATATAATAATTATAGTTATACACAATCGGATGCGGTAACCTACTGTAATAATCTGAATCAGATTAATGCAGGACTCGGATATGCTGGAATTCGCAACTGGAGACTGCCGGAAATTGAAGAACTGATGACTCTCAGCACGCATAAAACCCCGAGTACAACATATATTGATCTTACAGAGTTTCCGTTTGGGGATGGAGAATTCTGGTCAAACACAACCAATATGTCCAATACTGCCGAAGCCTGGGGATTTGATTTTACTTACGGATCAAATAACTCTGCAAATAAGTCGTCGAGAAATATGCTTGTTCGTTGTGTATCCGGCGGTACGATACCTGTCCGTAGTTTTTCCGATTTCAATAACGGAATCGTTAAAGACAACCTTACGGGTTTGGTTTGGCAAAAATGTTCCGTAGGACAAACCTGGTCACCCATATCTTCTTTATGCAATATAGGGAGTATAACTTCTCACAATTTCATTTCGGCTTTAAGTATATGCAAAAATTTGAATTTAGATGGTCGCACTTGGAGGCTCCCCAATGTACACGAGCTGAGAAGTTTATTAGATTTTCCTTCTACAACGAGTGCAAAAATCAATCGTACTTTTTTTCCGAATACTCCCGCAGCATCGCAATATGTTACGAGTAATTCCATCCCGGGTTCACAGATTTTTAGAGTGAGTTTTACAGATGGGGTGATTAACACCGCCAACTTAAGTACTCCCAATTACGTACGTTGTGTCAGCGACGATCTCTAATTCCATTCTACTCCAAATGAAATTTTGTAGGCCGAATTTGTATTCGATCCCAGTGGAAATCTCGAATTTATTCTTAGAGTCCGTCCCAAAACTTTAAAAAAGATCAGTTATAGTTCAGTAAGTTAGTAATAAAATAACGGGAGCTCCCACAGATCACGTCCCCTTTGGTAGTTTATGAACTTTCGAACAGTCTCTTCTTTGTTCAATTCCTGAGAGTTACAACGTTAGACAGATTTTGCAAACTCAAAAATGAGAACGAGATTTTAAAAAGGTTCCTAGATAATTTTCCGATTTGTAAGTTTACAATCGTTATGGATCTGTCGAATTGAATTAAAAATCAATCTTGTCATCAGTTCTTACCACCAACATTCTACTCAAGACTATGAAATTGTAAAGGCGCGAATCATTTTCAGACGTACTATGCAAAGTCGCCGAAGAAATACATTATGCAACCGTTTTTCTACGTTATATTCCTTTTTACAGAAAATCGTGTAACCGAAATCGTTTCAAAATCTGGCAAAATGGTGTATTGCACATAACGAGGAAAAAAATTTTATGCATGCACTTCGATGAAATTTTAAATGTGATGGAAAAATAAGAAGCTTCCTTTTCTGGGGCGGTCTTCGTCCGGTTCCGATCACCGATGTAAACGATAATGCGGATTGCACAAGATCACGGCTCACGTGGAGGATTTGGCAAAATAACATCCCGGCGGCGATCAATCTTTTGAGCAAAATCTATTTTGAATTTTGTTGAGAGGATTAGTTTGTCCTTTCTTTGGATCCAGGAACAGCAAGGTCCTTTCATAACGAAATACTTTTTCAGGATTGTATGGAAACGACGCATTTTGTTCTATGCGCACCCTCATTTCTGCTCAATGAACTGCTCAGAAATGCGATCGTCCCCACAAGTCTAAAATTTAAAGATCGAAAGATAAACCTATTCTAATTTTTTCATAACATTCAATTCATATAATTCCGATATATATAATATTATGATAAATGATTTCTCACTTTCCGAACAAGCTTGTTCCCAATCCTTTCAATATATTCAGTCTTCTTTCTTTAGATCCGAAATTCGTTTTTACGACGATTTGTTTCGCGAGATAATAGATTTTGAAGGTTTATCTTTAGTGCCCAAGCCAAGTCCAAGTCAGAAAGAACCTTAAATGATCTTTCAAGGTCCTTAGAGATGGCAGTTCTTCTTTTACAAACCTAATCGATTTTGTGAACAAAAATACAAGATCAGATCATCTTTAAAAACAAATTCTAAGATGACATAATATGTAAAATACTATACGAACTTTTAGCCTTTTCCCCACACACGTGGGGTTGAACCGACTTTCAGGAGTTTTTTTCCTACGACGTATTTCTTTTCCCCACACACGTGGGGTTGAACCGTATTGGGATAAGATAACTGTTAAGCTTAATCACTTTTCCCCACACACGTGGGGTTGAACCGCAGAAGAGGCAAAAGAGAGACAGGCTGCAAAACTTTTCCCCACACACGTGGGGTTGAACCGACATGAACCCGTCGAGAGGTTTTGAGTATCCCCTTTTCCCCACACACGTGGGGTTGAACCGACATGAACCCGTCGAGAGGTTTTGAGTATCCCCTTTTCCCCACACACGTGGGGTTGAACCGGGCGAGGGCTACACTCCTGAGCAGGTAGAGGACTTTTCCCCACACACGTGGGGTTGAACCGTGACAGCTATTAAAGAATTGTCATTAGGATTACTTTTCCCCACACACGTGGGGTTGAACCGTTTGTTTATAAACGCAGTTCCTGAACTAATAACTTTTCCCCACACACGTGGGGTTGAACCGACAATGTGGCCAGTGCTTTGTTATGGAGTTGGCTTTTCCCCACACACGTGGGGTTGAACCGATGATCTTTTCCCCGTCAGTTAACCCGAACCCCTTTTCCCCACACACGTGGGGTTGAACCGTCGGCAACCGGTTTTTCGTTAAAGTAAATCCACTTTTCCCCACACACGTGGGGTTGCATTAAAAGTTACAGAGAATAAAATTTATCTTTGTTTGAGATGCCCCCGTTTTTAGTACCAGTGTAAAGTGTCAAAATCCACTTAAGCAGAGCGTCTTAAATATTCCTCCGGAGTAAGTCCCCCAAGAGAACTATGTGGCCTTTCAGAATTATAGAAATTTCTCCAATCCTCGACAAGGCGCTGTGCTTCTTCAATATTCTTAAACCAATTTTCATTTAAACATTCGTTTCGCATTTTTCCGTTAAAGCTCTCGATGAAGGCATTCTCAGTAGGCTTACCCGGCGTAATAAAATGAATATCGACTCCTTTTTCAAAAGCCCATCGTAAAAAAGCTTTTGATGTGAATTCGGGACCGTTATCCACAACGATTTGTTTTGGCAGGCTACGGACTTCAGATACTTCATTCAAAATTCTTACTAATCGTTCCGAAGTGATTGAGAATTCCACCTGCGTTGCCACGGCGAATCGTCCAAAGTCATCGATGATATTCAATATTCTGAATTTTCTTCCCGAGTAGAGTGAATCCGACATGAAATCCATCGACCACCTTTCCTCCGGTTTCTTAGGAACAATCTTTGGAATCGCAGGTAACGATACTCTCTTTCGTTTCGGTTTGATTCGGTATTTTAAGCCCAATGCTGAATACAAGCGATAGATTCGTTTATGGTTTACTCGTTCTTCTTGCCGAATAAAATCATGAATCTGTCTGTATCCCGCCCTTTTATGCTTATACGCTAAAGTGAGAATTCGATCCTTCAATTCCATGTTTTTGTCCTGAAGCCTGGAACGATGTCGAAAGCCGGTTCTGGAGATTTGCAAAAGACGGCAGGATTTCCGTTCTCCAAGCCGCGTTTTGATTAACAGGAGCGCCTCTCGTTTCTGCTCACGGCTCACCACTTTTTTTCGAGTAACATCTTGATCGCTTCATTTTCTAAAGCTAACTCTGCATACAGTTTCTTTAGCCTACTGTTTTCTTCCTCTAAAGTCTTCATCCGTTTTAGATCGTTTAGTTCTAACCCGCCGTATTTCGAACGCCAACGGTAAAAAGTGTTACCACTGATTCCGTATTTACGACAAAGTTCAGGAGTCGATATCCCTGATTCAGATTCCTTTAGAATCTTATGAATTTGATCTTCACTGAAACGTTTTTTCATGTTTTCCTCCAAAATTTTATGTTCTTGAGAGGATTTCAAACATTCTAAATGGTTCTAAATTCGGGGGCTAGGTCATGTTAAATTGAGAATTTTTACAACGTAGAATCCATGAATTCAACTTTAAGTTTTTAATATTCCTATTTTGTGGAAATTTCACTTTCGCAAAGGTGAATGATGGACTTAGGAATTACGATCGGAACATAAAGAATATATCTTAAAAGTCCTTTGTTTAATCTCGAAAAACGAAGTTTCAAAACGGAATAATACTATTTAGAAGCCAAAAAGTTTGAAAAAGAGAAGTGGTAAACCAAAGATAATGATGATTTACTAATTTATAGCATATTGGAAATGATGAAATTGATATGCGGAATTTTATTGTCGTTTTAATTTTTACCGTATTTACTTTTTCCGGTTTATTGGCGAAAACTTCCGATTTCAACGGCGAATGTAAACCGAAAGAATGGATCTGTATTCTTACCCGCAACGAAAATAACAAAGTAGAATTTTACGTTCAAAACCAAACACCTTCGGGAGAATATCCTTTTATAATTTATTTTAATTTCTCGACTTTGAATAACTTCGAGGCCGATGTCCCTCTACCATATCGTTTTGTTTCCAAAGGCAGTTCGGAACCGAAAAAATTTCTCACGATCAGTCCGATCGACTCTCGCAAAGAACGCTCTTACAACTCAAACATCTATGTAAAAGCAGGGGATGACGGTTCCAAAGCGAGAAACCTTCCTTATCGTTTACCTTTTGAATCCTCTTCCAGAGTCGGGCAAGGATACAACGGAAAATTCACACATACGGGAATATTCACTTACGCGCTTGATTTCACTCTTTCAGAAGGAAGCCCCATTCTCGCCGCAAGAGAAGGACTTGTGATCGCAATACAAGACAAATATCAATCTGGAGGAACTATTTCCTTCTACAAAGACAAAGCAAACTTTATCCAGATTCTACATAAAGATGGAAGCATAGCAGAATACGCTCATTTAAAACACAAAGGAATTTCAGTTCAAATCGGACAAATCGTCCAAACGGGAGAAAGAATCGGCTTTTCCGGAAACACTGGCTTTAGTAGCGCTCCCCATTTACATTTTCACGTTTTAAGACACAAGGCAGATCTTCAAACCTTAGAATCGGTTCCCATTTCTTTCGAAACCGACGAAGGAGTGTTAGACGAGCTTAAAGAAGGTGTAGTTTATTGGAATCCTTCGAACACCTTGCCGGCAGGCAAAATTTTCTTCGAAGAAGATTTAAAAATTTGCTCCGAATTTATTCAAAAGAAACTTTCCGAATGCGAAGAAAAATTCAATCCGCAAAAACGACCGATTCTTGCACTTGAGGTGAGAAAACCAGGAAAATATGATCTGAAAGTCGAAGTATGCAATCCAGATTCGATCTGCAAAAGAATCGATTGGACTCTTCAACCCGAGTGGAAATCCTCCGTTTCCTACTTCGACTGGAATTTGTTTCCCGGACAACCCGGCAAATATAAAATTCAAGTCATCAACGACATCGAAATCATCAAAACCTGGATCGTTGAACGTTAGTTAGGATATATTAATCTGCGATTGAAAAATTCCATAAACCGGCAAACTATAAGAAATACAATTTTGAGTATCTTTCTATTAGTTACTACATTGTGTACATCAAAAAAACGGAATATGGATCCTCAAAATCAACGATTACACCGACTCAAATAGACTCCATATTTAAGGTTAACTCTGAGAAATCGAAGATTGTGATCAAAATTTTTAAACAACCTCACAAAGACAATATCCGAAATAAATGTAAAAAGGATTCCTAAATCCGACTTGCTTTTCAACACCGAGTTGATTCTATTTTCCGAAATAATAGGAGAGTGGAATGCATCCGGCAATCATCGCATTATTAGGTTTTGTATCTTGGACACTCGTGCTCGGACTTTGGTTAGTGAGCATACGATCATTCAAAGTATTGATGGGAACGAATAAATCGGACGAATTCCCAGCAGGAATCAAACACGGAAGCGAATTCTATTGGAGGCTCAACCGAGCTCATCTCAATTGTATAGAAAATCTACCTGTTTTCGGAGTCTTAGTTTTGATCGGCGGTTTCATCGGAGTTTTAGATGAAACATTCGGACTTGTATCGCAGATCGTTTTAGGTGCGAGGATTTTTCAGACTCTCGCTCATCTTAGTTCTGGCTCAGTGTTTGCAATCAATACACGCTTTACTGGTTTTATCGTACAATACGGAAGTTTTATATATTTTCTTTGGCACATTCTTCACAACACGGGAATCGTTTAATCGGAGAACCGCTTTAGTATTAAGTCGACACGAAAAGAATCGGATTCTAAAACTGTATTTCTTTTTTTGGAACCAACGATCATATTTGCGAACCACACAAGCGTGCTTAAAATTCGAAAAACTTCAGTCTTGTATTGAAAGATACGTAGTTTCCAAATTCGAAGAACACTGCGATAAAACGGATCAGACTTCGTTTTATCGCAGGAAATTTTTTCAGATTTGGAATTTTCTTTCCACTTCCGAAATTGAATTTACCAGTAGGATTACGAAAACTTTCCTTCAAAATGTCTCATTAAAAAACTACACAAAGCGACAATAAAATCCCGTCACAATGGCAATAGAAGTTGCGATTTTAGTCTTTCTCCAAAAGGGAAAAGTTAGAAATCGTCTCAAAAATGGATTCGAACGTTATACAACGGTTTCTTGAAAGTAGATGAAAGATTTCTGAACAACCCCACCCAATTGTCGCATTACTTTGTATGATATAGAATTTAAGTGGAAATGACCCACTCAACAATCCCACTTCTACCGAAAAACGGAAAAAGGTTCCGAAGCTTTAAACTGCAACGGCTCTAAAAACGGAAATTTTTATCATGAAACCTGCCCAAATTCCGGTTATCAAAACTCGAAAAGGGAAGACTTTCTAAAAAGAAAATCTACTTGACCAAACATATTTTTTAAGAAGGATTCTTTTTACTTGAGCGTTTGTCCGTCTGATTTTTAATCTTATGTTTTCTAAATTTGACTTTCTTCGTAAAAATCTCTACAGCATGGCAGAACTATGTCTTGAACAAGTGCTTCTTTTAGACGACGCTCTAGAAAAAGACGACAGTGAACTTGCAAAAAAGCTAATTGATCGAGACGATCTAATCGACAATCTCGAAAAACAAAACGACAATCTTTCTCAGAACGCGATTTTGGAAGCGGTAGCCAATCGTAATTCCATGGGAATGGATCAAGTGGATGGAGAAGTCGTTTTAAAACGTGACCCTCTTCGATTCGCACTCTCGGCGATTCGGATCACAAGAAACTTGGAAAGAATGGGAGATCAAATCGTAAACTGTGCCAAATGCTTTCGAAGAGGTTTAATCCCGAAACGATTCTTCTGCGAGGAAGAAATTCTCAACAAACTTTTATCTAGAGTCATTACGATAGTCGGAATGGCCGTTGAATCCTTAGTCGAAGAGAAAAATCGATTCTACGGAAGCGTTCACACTGTGGAAGAAGAGATCAATAACCTCTGTCAATCCGCTTTTTTAAAGTTCGTCATGGATCCGAGATTAGACAAAAACCAATTTGCCGACGTATATAGACTTATCCTTTGTTTGGAAAGAACGGGGGACTATGCGGTAAATATGGCGGAAGAATTGGTTCGTTTGAATACGGGAATGGATATTAGACACGTTTCCGATCCGGTTCAGGCAATCGCAGAGACTATAAGTTGATCGTTCTTTTTACTTGAAACTCGATCATTTTAGAATATTCCATAAATATAACTCACTGCTTTTCAGGATATAAACTGATACGAAGATTTCGGTAAAATCCGTTATAATAGTATTTCAGTTATTCTTATCAAAATACGCTTGGTTCAAACATGAAAAAACATTTCATTTATTCGGAGAACGGCTCCGAAATTTTTTGGCAAATCGAAATTTCCGGACTTTCTTTGGTTCTTTCCTCCGGAAAAACCGGCAATGCGATCGCAAAACGTTCAATTCGCAACTTCAAAACGAGAGAACAATGTTTCAAGGAATTTCAAAAACTCATCGATCAAAAGTCCGAACTTGGATTCAGAGAATCCGATCGAATTCCTACTTTCAAAACCCTAAACGGTAATACCGATTATCTCACAACCTGGAACGCAATCCTGGAAGCTTCCGATCGTAAACAGGCGCTCCGTTCTCATTTCGAAATTCTTACCGAAACCGAAGAATGCGCCGCAGTCCTGGATCAAATCGTTTCCAAAATCGAAGAGATTTACATCGAAAACGACCAATTCGTTTTTACGCTTCCTTGGCACTATGACGAGGAAACCAAGGTGCATATTCGCTGGAACGCCCCTTACATCGGTAGAATCCATTCTTCCGTTCCGCACTCGATGGCGAAGTTCGTTACAAACTTCAACGGGGTTTCTTTCCATCACGACAACGACGACTTGGCCATCACATGGGTGTTAGGCGTTGAGCCCAAAGATAAGGAAAAGTCCGCTCTTGTCGTGGGAGACGGAGGTTGGGAAAAAGAAATTCTGGAAAAAGGGGACGATTGGTGGATTGCTCCTCTCGAAATTTTAGAACAGGACTTCGGAGACGTTCAGTGTTTCGGAGCTTTTGACGAAAGTCAAAATTGGTTCGTCTATCATCCTGTCGTCAAAAATAGATTCGGAGAACTCGCGATCACGACCGTCAGTCACGAATCGTGCGAAATGGAAGAGGCAGTCGTTCGTTATGGAATGGGCGGGTTCATACTTCGTGAAATCGCGTCTTGGATTTTAGATATCGAGATTGATTCCGGAAAAGACCTGGCCCTCTCCGGTTCTCCAGTCGTTACGAGAGCCTTTCAGGAATTCGTCGCACACAAGGCAGTTACGCTTTCGGAAAATCATCCCGAAGTCGCCAAACGTCTGTTAAAGTGCGACTGGCATGCCCTGGCAGATTCTATCC
The DNA here is from genome assembly GCF_000306675.2 of Leptospira mayottensis 200901116. NCBI lineage: Bacteria > Pseudomonadati > Spirochaetota > Leptospiria > Leptospirales > Leptospiraceae > Leptospira > Leptospira mayottensis. Next base: position 568,103 of record NZ_CP024871.1, on the reverse strand, counting down.
ACAAAACAATTTCCAAATGGGTTCGTTCTCTCGCAAAAGAAGTAGCTGTCGAAAAGGACATTCTCGTGATCGATTCCTATTGGGACGACGCAGGTGAAGTGATTTTTCTCGGGTTGGATTGGCATTCCGGAACCGATTACGAAGACGCTATTTCTGAAGGCGCCAACGAAATTGATTACCCTCTCGATTTTACTTCGTTTTACAAGTTGGTGTTGGGAAAAGATCAGAACGCAGAGTTAGACGGTGATGAAGTTGTGGAAACCTTAGAAGACGATTACTCGATCATTCGGGATATTCTCACTTATCTTTCAATCGAAAACTTGATCTCCGTCGCAAACGGAGAGGATTTTCAAAAACTACCACTGGATGAAAAAGGAGTTTATATCGCGTATTCTCATTATCACGACGAGGAAGCCGAAGTCGTTTATCATTCTATCGAAGGGATCAAAAAAGAATTTTTTAAAAGCTTATTCTCTACAGAAGGTAAGAATAAAAAGGAAAGAGAGGTTCCCGAAGAAGAACAGGAACTGATCGACGATATCGTCGGCGACGTCATGGAGAATTATCCTTGGATCTGGAAAGACACAATAGAAAAAAGTATGAATCGTCTTGCGGAGAATTTTCAAGAAAACAAAGAACGTTATCAAAGAGAATTCAACAAAATCCTGGAATACAAAGAGAAAGTAGACGAGGAAGAAAAAACGACCTTGAGTAATCTTGGAATGCAAATGAGTTCTGCAGCTCTCAATCGATTCTTAAGAGAAAATAAACCTGATGCCGCCAAATGGGTGCTTCAGTGTTATAGCGACATCTACCGCTCTTTGGAAATCAATGGGAATTCCACCTTCACAGGAAATGAAACGGGGAATTCGTATAACACAGCCGAATACTTTGCGGGCGACATCATAGTATTCATCACAAAATACAACGAAAGTCAATATCTCGCCCTACTCGAAGATCTTTTGCCTGCCGATATTCAGGATGCAAGACTTGTGTTCAATCTTGCCTGTTTGAATTCTTTGGAAAAAAACAAGGAGAACGTTCTGCGTTATACGAAATTGGCACTGAGTTTGGGGAAACCGAAAAAGGATTTTGAGGATAGCGATTTTGACAATTTCAAAGATGATCCCGAATTTCATTCTTTGGTTGTGTTACATTAAAATTTAGAAGTTTTTGAGGCGAGTTTTTATTTTATAGGTAAAACTGATAGAGAAAATCCCGTCCAGCCCAATAGAAGCGAGACCGCTTGAGTCTAACAAAAATGTAGGACTACTCAAGAGCGTTCCAACGATAAAGTCTTCTAGAAAATCCATAAATCACCAATCCGCGGGAACTCCCACGTTCAGAAGACTGAGGACAGTGTCACGGCAATGCCGCTCCCATAGAAGACAGTTTTGATACAGACTCAAAATGATTTTTTAATTGGAAAACAATCAATTTATTAAATAATGGCTCTATGTAGAAGTTTATCGGTTTGTATGTAAACAACCTTTAGAGTGAATAAAGGATTTTTAAAGCTACAAGTTCCTACATTTTCAGAATTTATTTATAAAATCTTGATTTTCCGAAATTACCGATAAATTTAAAATTGAATGATTCAAATATAAATGTGTTTCAGTTGGCTTACTTTGAAAAGTATATCTAATTTTTCTTTTATTAAAAATATCAAAAAAACAAAATATTCTAATGAAACCATAACTCTGATTTTTGAGAATAGTAAAATCCGCGCAGTATTGAAAGGAGAGCAGATAGAAGCTCAGTTTAAATGTCTTGATGGGTTTTTGCTGATTACTTCCTATAATTATTACGATGGTACGGATTATTGGTATTATTTTCTAAATAACGATTTAGAAGTTAAGGACATGATCTTTGATCCTTATGTTTCATTTTTATATATGGAAAAGACGCATATCATAAATTCGCAAACACTCCAATTCAGCTTTTTGAAGCCGAATCAAACTTGGCGTTTAGTAATTCATTTCGAACCTTTTTGGGATTTTTCTCTTTCCGCTGTTTTAAAAAGACCCTTTCGTTTTGTTTTTAAAAAACGGATTTTGTCTTTGTTTAAATTGGAGTCGCCAAGTTGAACAAACGATATTGATTCCAATTTTTTAATTTTGAATCGATGTCGAAACTCACATGTCTAAGAGCCCGCCGTCTTAAAACCTGTGTGATCATTCTTTAGAGATTTTTAATAAAATGAAGTAGCCCTACCAAAATCGTCATATTAGATAATTGCGAACTTTCAAACAATTCTAATATCGTTAAATTTTTGTATGAGTTCCCACGTTTTTCAGGTCCGGAAGGACGCCATTTTGTCTAAGAACTTGTCCCAAAACCTCGGATGTAGGAACTCCTACAAGAGCGTTCCAACAATAAAGTCTTCTAGAAAATCCATAAATCCGCGGGAATTCCTACGCTCTATTACGAACTTATAAAATGATTGCGCTGATTTCTTTTAAGGTTTTGGAACAAGTTCTTAGAGCCGGTCTCAAAACTACCTATCAAAAAAGTTAAAAGCAATGATAGAACTTGCGAGATAAAGAGATGCAAGATAATTTTCAGATTTTCTTTCCCAACGAATTAGGATAGCTCTGAATCGATTGTGCCAACTGTTAGTTCTTTCAACGACCCATCGTCTAGATTTTCCATTGTATTTACCGATGAGAGGCTTTTCACCTTTTTTCCGAATATGAGATTGAATGTTTCTTCTTTTGATTAAAACTTCTATATCTTGGAAGTCATAACCTTTATCTAAACAAAGATGTTTTGGCTTTTTTCTTCTTTTTCCGGAAAATATTAGGATTGAATTCAACGTATCTTTTACACCGTGTTTGTCATGAACGTTAGCTCCAGTCAACGTAATTGCCAAAGGAATTCCATTTCCATCCGTAAGGATATGCCGTTTAACCCCTAATTTGGCACGGTCTGTAGGATTTTTCCCGGTTAAACTCCCCCTTTGGGAGCCTTAACCATTGCCGAATCCATCGAAGCCCAGTCCCATGCTATCTGATTCTTTACATCATAATATTTTAAAATGGATTTATAGATCTTTTTGAATACCCCTGCTCGTTCCCATTCTTGAAATCTTCTGTGACAAGTTTGACCAGATCCAAACTCATTGGGAATTGCACGCCACTGACAGCCTGTTTTCATTCGATAGATGATACCTGCCATTACTATTCTTGAAGGAACACGATTGCGACCTCCTTGAAGATTGGGCTTTTCTTTAGGAATCAATGGTGCTATTTTTTCCCAAAGTGCATCGGGGATTTCTGAATAATATTTGTCCATTTCACATTTATATTTTTACACTTTCTCTGTACAACCAGCTTTGAGACCGGCTCTGATATGGCGCCCCCATCCGGAGCCGTAAATATTTTTTCGCATTTTTTTTTAATCACCCAATAATTTAACTCGTTAGAGAAAAGCATTCGCGACGATTGATCAGACTGATATTCGCGGGTTGGATACCGCAGGATAATCTATACATCGGGAGCTGTTCTTAGTCTTAAAACGAAGGTCAAATTTGAAATTCAAATTTGCTTCAACACTGAGCCAACAAGTATTCCTCCTTTATCGTACATCTTCTCTAACGAATTCAATTATTGGATGAAACATTACTCTAACTCTATGCAACCAGATTCATCGCCGCCCAAAGAAATCCGGATAACTCTCTTGAAACTGCCGTTATCATTACCTGAGGAGTTTTTCCTCTTTGCTGTAGATTACGAAACTTTTTGTGTAATCTGAGAGATGCTTTTTCCGCCAAAGCAACAACTAACGCAGGTTGTCCCGATCTACGTGCGGTTACAATCTTACTTCCTGTTCCAGGGAAACGATGTTGCCAAGCTGCTTCTGTCAATATTCTTCGAAGTCTGGGACTTCCAGTTTTTGTTATCCCTGTTTGTTTTCTTTTGGAACCGCTGGAATATTCTCCCGGAACAAGTCCAAGAAAACTCATGAACGAACCGGCTGTTTTGAATCGTTTGAAGTCACAAACCTCACAAAGTAAAAACATTGCGGTTAGATAATCCACTCCTCGGAAACATCTTAATATTCCTACTTTCTCTCGATACGGTTCACTTTCCGCTATCTCTTGTATTCTCTTATCCATCGCTTTTAAATTCTCTTCTTGAACTCTTACCCGACTATAATAGTCGTTAAACGTCTCTTGAAGGATCTCATTGTTAAACTGTAGATTGTTCAACCATTTGTTATGACTCACCGTCCAATACTTTGTTTTTGAGTAGGTTATACCCTTTCTTAATAAGAATTTCATTAACCTTTGACGATTCCTTCCTAAATCCAAACGAAGGCTGTCACGGGATCTCAAATAATCTCTTACCGCTTCGTCCTCTTCACTCGGTACATGAATCGATTCTAATTCTCCACTTCGTAATAATTTTGCTAATTTGATTGCATCTCTTTTATCCGTTTTGATCTTATCCGAACTTTGTCTTGGTATCTTTCCTGGCGCTACAAGGATACAATTCACTCCCAAAGACTTGAGATATCTGTAAAGTGGATAACCGGTTACTCCCGCCTCGTAACAACTATGTATCTCGTTCCATTCTGATTTTAGTTTATTGACGAACTTTTTGATCTGAACCTCATTATGTTTTATCTGCTGTTCTTTTACTATTTCCTTTGTATTGCTCGTTAAACACGCAATTCTAATCGTTTCTTTGTGGACATCCATTCCTACATATACTTTTCTTTTCATTACGTTCCTTCTGTTGGTTTTCTTGTTTTGTGGTAAATGCTTGCATCTTACCCACGCTTTTCAAGCCCAGAAGGGGCGCCATTTTGTCTTAGTAAGTTCGTAATAAAATATAGAAGTTCCCACAAATCACGTCCCTTTGGTGGTTTATGAGATTTCGAGAATATTTTATAATTGTTAAGTTCTCGTAGAGGCTTCTATATTCCGAGGTTTTGAGACAGGTTCTTTATGGAAAACTTGTAAAGTCCTAAAATCAGCTTTACAGGAACCAGGTTGCTTGATAAACGAAATAAGGAGTAAAAAGGCCTGAATGCTGTCATAAAGAAAAACGGCTTGATTGATAACGTTTTTGATCTTCCTTAAAATTATAGAAAGTATTATATAATCCGAATTTAAAAGTTTTATTGATTGATCGTATTTTCATAACAAAGATTTTCTTCGATCATGTTAGCTTTCGTTTGGTGATTTAAGAGAATTTGATACTATCAGTTTTCCTAAAGCACAAGTTCAACTTTGTATCTTTCCTATGGTAAGAAATTATTTGAAGTGGGTTTCTTACAAACAGAAGAAGGAATTGATGATTGATTTAAAGACAATTTACGAATCTTCATCAGAAAAGATCACGAAGAAAAGTCTTGATGATTCTGCAACCAAGTGGGAAAGTCAATATCCGATGATTGATAAGTCTTGGAGAAGTGGTTAATCGATTATTCCATTTTTGACTTATCCACCTAATATTCGTAAGTAATGTACACCGCAAACGCCATCGAATTTTATGAATATGGGTTTGAGAAAAATCATCAAAAATCAGGGTTTGTTTCCGACCGATGAGGTAGTATCCTTTTTTGACATTGAATAATATGTTCAAAAAATGGACGATACCCGTTCAAGGTTGGAAAAAGCAATGAATCAGTTTTTCATTATTTTCGGTGATCGATTGAATCTCGATTTTTTTTTGAAGAAAGTTATTTATACAGTGTTGCTGGTAACGCCGTTTTCCAAAATAAGAAAATTACTTTTCGGAGGCGACGACCCATTTTAATGCAATATTCTTGCAGGATCATATCTCATAAAGCTTTTCGCCTCCCGTTGCAGACAAAGAGTATGGAATTCCTGATGTCCATTATATAATTGATTTTTTGGAGGAAGATTTATTCTAAATTTTGAATATTATGGAATCTTTCTGGATGTTTCGATTCGGTTAATTTAAAATCGAAGTTCTTTTTGAAAATTCTAACTTGGGAAAAAGAAAGTTCTAAATTATGAAAAAATTATTTCCGATTCTCATTTTTAAAAGACCGGAGAAATGAAATGTCTCTGTAACATTATACGGCAATTTCGTTGAAAAAGGTAAGGAGATTCGGTTCTTCTTGAGCTTTGAGGTAGTCCAAAGATTGTTCGACCACCGAATCCAGATAATAGACATAGTTTTTATAATTTTTAAGAAATTCTTTTGTCGTTTCCGTTTTTTCGAGAGGAATCTTTCCTTGAACGACCAGTTGGAAAAGAGCTAAAATTCCAAAAGCCGATTTGAGAGGATCTTGATTGGCGGCAATTTTCAAAATCTCATCTAAATCCACTTCGGAAAAAGAAGGTAATAAATCCGCAATCAGTTCCAAAGCTCCGATTGGAATCTGGCGATCTAGAGATTTGACGTAATTGATGATCACACGATATGAACGGTTGTCCCCGACTCTGGAAAGAATTTGAAATACGCCTGAAAGAAGTTTTTTATGATAACCCCAAGAAAGTCTACCTGAATCTGCGTCACGCATCACTTGGTATAAAAAACTCCACACGAACTTATCGTTTTCGATTGCTTTGTTTGCGAGTTCGGAAAGCCATTCGTCAAAAAAGGGGCTTTCTATTTCTTTTGAGAGAAATTCCATCAATTCAATCGGATTTCTTGTTTCAGGTATTTTATTTTTGGGGACCATAAGCATGATTATCTTATAAAACAAAATCATTTTCCATTCTTTTTCTTTGGAAAAAAAGGAATAAATCAAAACCAAATACTTTTGCAAAGCTTTAGCATGAACACTAACGTAAAAATGAAATTCGGTTCTAGAATTTTCCCGTGAATCTTAATCTTAATGAAAGTAATAAGAAACTGAAAACAAAAAAGACACTGGTTCGTTTTCTTTTTTTAATTTTTGAAAGAGATTTACAATCTATCCCAAAATTTAATGAATCAAAAGGCTTCTTTTTAAGTTTGTAGTGGATGAAGTTATCAGAGTAAAAGACTTTGGAAGTGATGATCCGTAAATTTCTTGTTTTATTGTGGAGAGTGAGTAAAAACAATCCTTGAAGTATTGTCAAAGCCCGAAGTGAAATATCAAAGAGACAACAATCTTAGTTCTACAGAGCGAAAACGGAAAGTGTGTTATAAATTAGGCTTTGAATTGAAAGTTCTACATAAAAGTATTAGAGTTTGTCCCAAAACCTTAAAAGAAATCAGGTACAATCTTCGGTAAATTCGTAATAAAGTGCAGAAGTTCTCACAGTTCCGCCCATTGGTGTTTTGTGGACTTTCAGATAGACTTTATTGTTGGAATATTCTCGCCGGAGTTCCTACATTCTGAGGTTTTGGTACAAACTATAAAATCTTTTTGACACAAAAAAGATATTTCTTAAAAGATAAAAAGAGTTAGCTCATTATGAATCCTATTTCAATTCAAATCTTTCAAGATATCTATCATGCTTCTCAATCGGGGAGAATGATGACTATGGAGGCTTTGGAGATCAATACTGCCAAACCTGCACATCAACTCAGACCCCATCTGGAGGATTTGAAAGAGTCCAGGTTTGTGGTTGAACATCCGGAAGGTTTTGGAATTGCTCCGTCCGGAATTTATTACTATAAAAGCCGTTGGGGTTAAAAGTAAGCGAGTAGCTTTTCGTTATTCTCTCTTGAACAATTATAAATCCCTAGGCATTTATGGAGATCATTTTCAAGGATATGATTCCGCACTATATTGTATCGATTATAAAGTTGCCTCGAATTTTTTCCCGACGAAAAGAAAATCTGGAAAAGTTTCCGTTATAAATATCTACTCGGTTCTTCCATGAATGTGTTTGCAAGAAGAGGGGCTTCGGTCCGAGATTTTGAGTCTTGTGGCATTAGGGAATTCGAATTTCAGGATAAACAGTAAATCGAACCGATCTACATCTAAACTAACGCGAGTTTGGTGTAGAAAATCAGAACCTGTTTCCTCAAATGCGGAAATTCCCACGAAATCAAAGCCGCTATTATTAACTCGACTGTCTTCAGTCGATACGGGAACTTCCTTGCGAAAAATTATTCAAAACCGTAAAAACAGAGTAAGAAGACGTAATTTGCGGGAACTCCTGCACTTTGAGAGTTCCAGGTTGCAATGAATATGCAATTGTGATGTTATCTTGACCTCTTGAAATGAAACATGGAGTTCCTACAAATTACGTCCCTTAGATAGTTTTCGAGCTTTCGAGCATATTTTATAACTGTTAAGTTTTCATCGAGGCTCGTATATTCCGAGGTTTTTGGACAGATTTTTTATTGGAATGATGTATTTTTTCGATAACCATTTTCTACTTTTACGGCAACAATTTGCTTGAATGGAAAAAGATCCGAAAGTCTATTTTTGAAAATTGATTTTTTACAAAGATCTAAGTTTCTGATTAGAATTTTAAATTTCGCCCTTTTTATTCTCGTTATTTCGATTTCGATTCAAAAGAAAAACCGCAAGTACGGCAAAAGTACCTCCGATCATCGTCGTAAGATTCGGAGATTCATTTAGAAAAATCCAACTTCCCAAAAGAGCTGTGACTGGAACCAAAAAGATAAACGAACTCGCAACTCTCGAACCTAATTTGGTGGAAGCAAAAAAGTAAACTGTGGTCCCGAAAGTTGTAGAGATCACGGAGAGATAAAAAATATGAAACCAAAAATAAGGCCCAGAACTCAAAGCATTTTCCACCCCGTAAGGGAACGCGAGAAATAAATCTAGGATCGTTCCAATTGCAAAAACATAAAAGCTATACACAAGCGGAGAAATTGTCTGTCCTGTGCTGTGACTATTCATGCTTAAGAGAGCCCAACTAAACGCACAAAGAAGGAAAAAAATATTCCCGGATCGGAGTAAAAAATCTAAATCGAGTTCCCAAAGCTTAAGTAGAATACAACCTCCGACCAGACCTAATAAAAGCCCGATTCCTTCCCGAGCGGAAGGCAATTTCTTTTGGAAGGAATGGACGAACACGTACGTAAAAATCGGATTCATTGTAGTTACGAGAACCCCGCCTGCTCCTGCAAGTCCATTCTTCAAACCTAGAAGAAAGAATTGATTGTAAATGGTATAAAGAATTCCACCAATTGTGATCTGAAATAAAACTTTATAATTCGGTAAACGGAAAAATCCTTTTCTCCAGAAAACAACTGGAAGAAGAGAGAGCGCAGTCGCTAAAAATCTCCAGAAGATGATTACATTCGGATGTTGAGTTCCCACGATGAGTTTTGCAGAAGGCCAGGCAAAGCCCCAGGAAATCATGGCGATTACAAGAAGGACGTAAAATTTGGCACTGGTGCTCGGTAACATAAAAGAAATGAGTCTCTTTTGCCAATTTCAGGAATTAAAAAACAGATTCAATCTTTACTCGGGTTAACGCTTAGTCTTAGATCGATTTCTATGCTCTCTCACAAGTTCGGGAAGTTTAGACATGGAGGAATGAATCCTATGCATCTCCAATGCGGGCTTTGCGGGAATTCCAAAGTAAGCGACCTTCTCCGTACTGTCTTCAGTAAGACCGGACATTCCCATAAGAATCGATCCTTTCTTCATCTTAATACCTTCCGCAACCGCAGCTTGACCGCCCATGATCACACCATCTTCCAAAGTAACGGAACCGGCAAGAACCGTTCCACCAGCAATATAAACATAGTTTCCGACTCTACAATTATGAGCGATATGAACATGATCGTCGAATTTCGTATGATTTCCGACGGTTGTGGTTTCAATCGTCGCACGATCGACAGTACAACAAGCACCCATTTCCACGTAGTCTCCGAGCACGGAATTTCCGATCTGAGGAATTTTGTAACGCACTCCTCCCTTATCATAAAAACCGAAACCGTCCGCTCCAATTACGGTATTTGAGTGAATGAGATTGTGTTTTCCAAGAATACAATTGTAACCGATCACAACTCCCGATTTCAATATTGTGTTTTCTCCGATCTTAGCTCCACTTTCCACGATGACGTTCGGATAAATTTGGCAATTGTCTCCAATCTTTACGTTTTCTTGGATTACGACAAAGTCCATGATCGTAACATTTTTTCCTAATTGAACGCTTTCATGAATGCTCGCTTTGTTTGAGATAAAAGGAGTAGGGAGTTTCGGTTTCTTTTCAAAGAGAGAAAGCAACTCGATAAATTTGAGTCTTGCCTCATGTTCCGGCACGATCAATGCTGAGGTAAACTCACTTGCCAACGAAGGAATGGTAAGTGCCAATTGAACCTGCTTCGCTTTCGGATTAGAACTAAGATATTTTTTTGCTTCAAAGTAGTAAATTCGATCCGGTAAAACGTTCGAATGGTTTTCAATGTCTCCGATTCCGTTGACATCCATTTCTCCGTTGCCCTTAAGTGCTACTCCGAGCGTTTTCGCTAAATCTTTGGCTTTCATAAGATCAAATTTTTCTCATATAAAAAAAGGACTCAACTCGTTTTTTACCTTTAAGATCTGTTATACAATGAAAAAGAACTCTGTTTTCTATTTTTCCTTGCAGAAATTCTTTTATTAAAGAGTGATTTTATAAGACCAACGATTTTTCTTGAAACCTGTTTTGATTTCTGCAAGGAAAAAAGGTTTAAAATATTTAGAATATAATCAGTATATTCAAAATTTAGAAAGAATATGCTTGTCGATGATTATATAGTGGAAGATTGTTTGTTTTTCCATAAAAATAGAACGAGAGATGAAACGGAGTCAATGCCGAAATCTTATTGGAACTCTTGCTCGGAGCATTCCGTTGTTCTTTCAATTATCTTCTGCGACTGAAAATCTTCGTAGTTCTTACATTCCGATATGCGCTCTAAAGGCCGGTCTCAAAATCTTAGGAATGTAGGAGCTATTACAATCTTAAACGACAGGAAAAACTTTCAATGCAACGTAATCTGTGAGAACTTCCACGTTTTTTAGAAACTTACCGGATCGTTGAAAGATATTTTTTCAGGTTTTTAAGACAGGCTCTGATATGGCGCCCCCATCCGGAGCCGTAAATATTTTTTCGCATTTTTTTTTAATCACCCAATAATTTAACTCGTTAGAGAAAAGCATTCGCGACGATTGATCAGACTGATATTCGCGGGTTGGATACCGCAGGATAATCTATACATCGGGAGCTGTTCTTAGTCTTAAAACGAAGGTCAAATTTGAAATTCAAATTTGCTTCAACACTGAGCCAACAAGTATTCCTCCTTTATCGTACATCTTCTCTAACGAATTCAATTATTGGATGAAACATTACTCTAACTCTATGCAACCAGATTCATCGCCGCCCAAAGAAATCCGGATAACTCTCTTGAAACTGCCGTTATCATTACCTGAGGAGTTTTTCCTCTTTGCTGTAGATTACGAAACTTCTTGTGTAATCTGAGAGATGCTTTTTCCGCCAAAGCAACAACTAACGCAGGTTGTCCCGATCTACGTGCGGTTACAATCTTACTTCCCGTTCCAGGGAAACGATGTTGCCAAGCTGCTTCTGTCAAAATCCTTCGAAGTCTGGGACTTCCAGTTTTTGTTATCCCTGTTTGTTTTCTTTTGGAACCGCTGGAATATTCTCCCGGAACAAGTCCTAAAAAACTCATGAACGAACCGGCTGTTTTGAATCGTTTGAAGTCACAAACCTCACAAAGTAAAAACATTGCGGTTAGATAATCCACTCCTCGGAAACATCTTAATATTCCCACTTTCTCTCGATACGGTTCACTTTCCGCTATCTCTTGTATTCTCTTATCCATCGCTTTTAAATTCTCTTCTTGAACTCTTACCCGACTATAATAGTCGTTAAATGTCTCTTGAAGGATCTCGTTGTTAAACTGTAGATTGTTCAACCATTTGTTATGACTGACTGTCCAATACTTTGTTGCTGAGTAGGTTATACCCTTTCTTAATAAGAATTTCATCAACCTTTGACGATTCCTTCCTAAATCCAAACGAAGACTGTCACGGGATCTTAGATAATCCCTTACTGCTTCGTCCTCTTCTTGCAGATTTGCATTTTGTGCGAGAAAACCGTAATGATAGGGAGAGGCCGATAAGGGAATTGGAATCGAGGAGGAAGGATACGAACGTGTATCAAATTGAGCGAACTTGACTCGGTTTAATTTTCGCATATTCTATTTTTTGCAAGTTCTGACTTCTGTTTCACGGAGACGTAAGATAGAAAGTTGCGCTTCCCGTTGAAGTGGAATTCAAAACCAAAATCGACGGGGCGTTCGCGAAATTTTGAGACGGGTTCTGCCGGCTCTCGAAACAAATCCGAAAAGAATTCTATTTTTCGGTTATCCTTCCTCGATTCTTGCATCGTTTAGAATCGATTTTCAAGGGGTTTGAACGGATTAGAAATCGAAAATTATCACTTCATCGAAAAAGATAATATTATTGAACACGTTCGGAAATACTATTGACGGAAAACGACGTCCGTTTAAATTTAATTTTGGAAAACTTTATCTTTTTCAAAGACCGAAATCGATTTATGGAATCGGAAAATCAAATTTCTAAAACGAAAAAGATCATTATAACTTGTCTGATCACGACCGCGCTTCTATTCTTTTTAATCTCCGCTCCGTTTTGGGCCTTGAATGAGCAATACGGATTCGTTCTTTTTGTGGCGTATCCTCTTTCATTGGGGATATTGAGCGGATTTTTAGTTTCTTTTTTCACAAAAGAGGCCACTCGAACTTTCGTTTATATATTTAAAACCACTATCATACTAACGGTTATCTCCATTTTAGTTTTTTTATTCTACGCAAAGGAAGGATTGATCTGTGTGCTTATGGCTCTTCCTGTTGTTTATTTTTTCCTATTCTTAGGAACTGCGTTCGGCTCAGTGATTTATCTAAGAGTTTGGTCCAAATATCTGCTGATACTTACGATTTTATTCTTTAACATATCTGCATATATCTACGATCGAAACGATCGGGAATTGGATTTGCATAATGTGGAAACTCGGGTGGAAATCGACGCTTCCAAAAAAGAAATTTGGGACAAGATTAATTCTCCCTTCAAGTTCGGGGAAGCGGAGAATTTTTTTCTACGCAACGGGGTTTCCTATCCGATTTTTATGGAAATTTTAAAACATGATAAAAATAAAATATTGCATTGTGTTTATACGAACGGGGAAACTTCCGCTCGAGTGAGTTCTTTCGTGGATCGGAATCGGATCGCGTTTTCCTTTTCGGAGCCGCAGGTCACCATGAAAGAAACTTCCTTCTACGGAGAGGTCGAGCCGAAACACATTCGAGGAAAAATCTGGGCTCGGTCCGGCGAATTTCGTTTGGTTGAAATTTCCGAAAACAAAACCAGACTTGTGGCCACTACGAAATATGTGAATAACCTGGGACCTAAATTTTATTGGGAATTATGGGAAAATTATCTGATGGATGAAATGCATCGTCACGTTCTGAACAACGTAAAGAAAAAAGTAGAATCCGAACGAACTCATTCACATTTTGAAACCGATTAATTCCGACTTAAGAATATACTAAAAATATGATATTCTCCGGAAACTTCGAGAATCAGAGAAGATTTTTCGACTTATTTTCAAAAAGTTACGGCTTTATGGAAATTCTCACGTTCGGATTCGCAAATCGTGCGAGAAAACGTTTCCTGAAAATTTTGGATCCCACAAACGACGGAATCGTTTGCGATTTGATGTGCGGAAACGGAAACAATATCGGAATTCTAAGAAAGAATTTTCGTTGTAAAAGGATCATAGGCGTCGACGTTTCGAGCGGAATGATTCAAGTCGCGCGCGATCGTTTCGGGGAAGAACGTGTCTTTTACGTTATCGAAAACGCACTTGCTTCTTCGATTCCGTCCAATTATTGCGATTTTGTGAGTTGTAGTTTCGGGCTCAAAACGCTAAGACCCGAACAAAGAATTCTTCTGATAAACGAAGTCCATCGGATTTTAAAACCGTCCGGTACTTTCGTTTTTATGGAGTTATCCAAACCGGTCGGATTTGTTTCCGTCTTTTGGAAATTTTATTTTCTGTTTTTTCTGCCTTGGATGGCTAGATTGTTTTCTTATCCGTTTGTACGGAAAAAATATTTAACGGATTTGATTTCCGACTTCGGAAGTATTTTTTCCGAGGAAGAATTTTATCGTAAGGTTTTTTCGAAGTTAAGATTTTTTCGTTGGTATGGAGGAATTGTGACCGGAGTTTTGGGAGAAAAAACGGAGATGCCGTGACCGTTTCGATTTTGAGAGATTTGATTTGTCGATTCAAGGGAGAGCAATATGAACATTGTCTTTTCTAACGTTTCATTGCCTTAACCCATTGTACGATTTCCTTGAATTCCGGATTTTCTTCAAGTGAAGAAAAATATTCTCTCGCCCATAAGAAATGAGTACTTAAATGTTCTTCCTCTTTGAGTTCCCGCAAATGTTGTAGTGCGAGTTCGGGCTTTTTGTTAATCGAAAAATATCCGGCAAGCACAAGCCTTAAACGATTGGATTGAACCGTCTTCGATGCGTTCGGTAGAAGTTCGGCGATCGCTTTGATATACTCCGGTTTTGATTTTTCTTTCCAATAAGTGAATAAAAAAAGATCTAATGTGTTCGCCAGATTATCCTGTGATATTTCATTGAACTTATCTTGATACTGTTCGGCCCATTTTTCTTTGCCGAAGATTTGAGAAAAATACGGATGATCTTTCAATATTCTCCGTCGAATGAATCCTTCCTCGTCGAGAATTTCGGGTTTGTTTTTCCCGACTTTGAGCAGGATCGTTGGCGGCTCGTCGTGCGCATAGGCTCGATAGATATAAAACGGATCCATTTTTTTGATCTTTAAAAAATCCGTTCGCGTTAGAGAATATGCGACTGCTTTTTCAAAAAGAACGTCGAGCAGTTCCCTTTTAAGCGATGAGTGAATCCGTTCCGATTCTTCGCACACTTCCGTGGGAACAACCTTGGAAAAAACGAAATCGAAATCGACTGCGTTGTCGCCTCCGTCGAATTCGTTGAGTAAGTCGTCCGGGTCGTTGTTATCGGTCGCAAAACACACAGAGAGACCTATATCTTCTTGTGTATCATCCCAGAAGAAAAGCACTCCGCTCAGTTCTCCAGATAGGTCCGTCCCTAACTCTTTCCAATTTGTATTCAATTGATCCACGGTTTTAGTAAAAACGTCTTCCCATGAAATTTGTGTTAGCTGGGAAATCGATTTGCGCACCATTTCGTCGCTTTGAGAAAAATCCGAAACGATTTTATACGTCCTTTCTTTCATGTAGGCAAGAAGATCCGTCGGAATGAGCGATATCATTTTTTTTCGCTTTGGCCTGATTCAATCCAACCGGGATTGCGACTGGACAAGACCTTTCCATTCTGATCTCCGCAAGTTCTTAAATCTTACATTCCGATCGCGGCGCCTCCGTCCACTCTTAAATATGTGCCTGTAATATAATTGGATTGATCGCTCAAGAAAAATTTCACGGCGTTTGCGATCTCTTGTTGAGTGCCCGGTCTTCTCAGAGGAATGAACATAGGATCGGTCAACTTCTTTTGAACTTCTTCGGGCAAAGAAGCTGTCATATCGGTTTGAACGTAACCGGGGCAAACCGCGTTTACGAGAACATTTCTTCCTGCAAATTCTCTCGCGGCAACTTTTGTAAGAGCGATCACTCCCGCTTTGGAAGAGGAATAATTTGCCTGTCCCGGTTGTCCGGTAAGTCCGGAAACGGAAGAGATGTTAACGATTCTTCCGGACTCCGCTTTGAGAAGGAGTTTGGAAGCGTATTTAGTCATTAAAAAAACTCCTTTCAAGTTTACGTCTAAAACGAAATCAAATTCCTGTTCGGACATTCTCATAAAAAGGTTATCCTTGAGAACTCCCGCATTGTTTACGAGGAAATCAAGTTTGCCGAATTTCTCCTTAACACCCGAAATGACTGAGTCGCAATCGTCTGGTTTGGTTACGTTGCAGGAAAGTCCTAATGTTTTTACTCCGAATTCTTTGGTGATGTCGGCGGCGGCTTGTTCGATATGTTCTTTGTTTAAGTCGACTACTACTATGTCACCTCCTTCTTTTGCGATTGTATTTGCGATCGCTCTTCCGAGACCGCGTGGAGACGCAGCTCCGGTGACGAGTGCTACTTTTCCTTCGAATTGTTTAGACATGATTTCCCTCGCGTCGAGTTTCTAATTGGCTTTCCATTTCCGTAAGAGAAATAGAATTGCCAAGTAAAAACTTTCTTTCGAATTTCCTTTGCCTTTTAGAATCGAGAATGTAGATTCGTTTCAATGAATATTCTTTTATTTCGTTTTTGGAGAATTGAAACATGCAATCTTCTTACAATCGTCCCTTAGAAATGGTCGGCTCGATCGAAGCCGTCCATTTACCCGGAAATCCCGAAGCATACACGGTAGTTCTTTTTCACGGTTACGGGGCAAACGCATACGATCTTTCACCTCTCAGCGCGTATTTGGATCTTCCGGATGGAACAAATTGGTTGTTTCCAAATGGAATTTTGGAGGTTCCCGTAATGCCCGGTTATAACGGGAGGGCTTGGTTTCCGATTGATATGGAAGCTTTGCAGAAAGCGATGATGACCGGAGGTTATCGTGATTTTTCCGATCGTTATCCGGCGGGATTAGAAAGTGCTCGAGAGAAAGCGATGGAGATGATCCGTAGTCTCGGAATTCCTATGAATAAGATCATCTTAGGAGGTTTTAGTCAAGGTGCGATGCTTGCGACCGATATGACTCTTCATTCCGAAGTCGCTCCTGCGGGACTTATGATTTTATCGGGAACTCTCATCAGTGAAACGGATTGGAAAAGGCTCGCCGAACAAAAGAAGGAATACAAATTCTTTCAGAGTCATGGAAGAATAGATCCCGTTCTCGGATATCCCGCCGCAAAAAAATTGGAGCAACTATTGATCGGAGCCGGATGGAAAGGGGAGATGATCGCTTTTCAGGGTGGACACGAAATTCCGGAAATCGTACTTAGAGGAATGAACCTGTATCTCAGGAACATTACCGGATGACGAAACTCATAGAGAAATATATTGCTTTAAAGAACAAATATCGAAATTACGATACGAAGGAAGCTCTGAAAAGAATGCAGGCTTTCCGAATTGTTTTGAAAGATCTGGGAGAAAAAGGTTTTCATACCGGAGTCGAAATCTTGGGTTCGATTAATTTCGGAATCGTGGAAACTGCGTCCGATATAGATTGTATTCTTCTCCATTTTTGTGATCTTCATAAAGAAGTCGAATGCCCTGAATATTGCCCTAACTTTCTATACGAAACCGAAGAAATCAAAACTTCTCTGCGCAAGCGTTTGAATGACGAAAATTTAAAAGTCGAGTTTTTGGATTGTATCAATCTGAGAATGGTAGAAAAGGCAATGGAGCAAAAGGAGAATCTAAAAGACAGTGATCTTCTCAAACGGCTGATGTTTTATAGAACGATCGGAAGACCGGTCAATCGTCCTTTGTTCATTCCTTACTGCGAGAAACTTGAAGAGAACGAGGAATTCATCCGGGATATACTCGACTGGGGTTCCGAGGCATTGGAAGATTATCTAAGGACATCTAGACATAGATTTTCGTTCAGCAAATACAACGAAAGAATCGAAAGTTCCGGACTTCAATTACCGCCTGGACTCAAGGAAGAATTAAAAAGTTATCTCGACGAGGTTCCGGAAAACGGTTAGTACGTTCACTTATAAAAACACGTTAAGTGAAATATCCTGCAATGTCGTTAGTTGTTGAAAATTATACGTTTTGAAAAAATAGAACACTATAAATTGATATGAAATTTCTTTTAAAGTTTTGAATCTGTCTTAAAAACCTTAAAAGAAATCAGTTAGAATGATTCGGTAAGTTCGTAAATAAAACGTAGGAGTTCCCACAGTTTACGAGCTTTTGAGCATATTTTATAACTGTTCAGTTCTCGTCGAGGTTCCTAGGTTTTGGGACAGATTCTTAGTGTTTTTTAAAAGATAGATTTGGATGTCAAGTTTGTGGAAAAAGTCCGATGACACATCCAAAAGTTGAATTCCATCGTGATATATAATCTATGGTCTAAAAGGGAGCGCTGCTGTAGATAGTTTAAGAACTTTAATGCTCTATATGCAATTTGGGAAATGAGAATTTAACAGAAAGTAATTCCTGGGAAAACTTAATTTAAATTTTATAATAATGGTAAGTGTGTCGCCTAACTTCGGTTTCTCATTGTTTGCTCGGGTTTTCCGATACATTCTCTTTGTCAATTCGGCTTGTAACATAACCTTACCCACAACTCCTCGGATCTGAAATCTGTCCCGATCTTTGCAAAAAGACGGCTACTCTGCTGGCAAGTTTTGTATGCGCCATAAGTTTCAAAAATATAGGAAAATGGTTTCCGTTTTTTGAGTTGAATGATATGCTTTCTAACCGAGTATTCTATGAGTGTTCAATTTCGTATCGTCGTTTTTTTCGGCAAAGAGCTTCTTCAAAATTCAACAAGAATTATAATCGAAGTCGCGCCTTATATATTCTTTTTCTTTTTTTCGATTCCCGTTTTGATTTGGAGCAGATCCAACGGAGAATCGACCATTGACGGAAAATACAAATATTACAATGTAGGATTGCAGGATCAGTTCACCTATCTTGAAATCAATGGACAGATCGAAAATCTTTCCGGAAAAGATCATGCTGAAGCTTTTTTTACGATGAACTTTTACGATAAAGATGATATTCTGTTGGAAACTTGTCAGTTTGCGATACAAGGTTTTCCATCGGGACACAAGAGAGATTTTTATGCCAGCGTGAAATACGTGGATCCAAAACGGATCAAACGTTTTACGATTGAGTTCGAAGGAGAAAATTAAATCCGGCTCCATGTTCTCAAATGAAATGAATTGTGGAAACCCTAAATTTAAAGGATAATGATCGAGTTGCCAACTCGATCTTTTTTACAAAGTAAGTAACGATTGTTTTTTTTAGGTTTTGTAAAGGTTCAGGGATGATGAAAATTGTAGATCCGAAACGTTTAGAAAACAACACGTTCGTTTGGTCATAGGCAGGTAGGTTATGAATAAAAAAAGATTTTGGTTCGTTTTGTTTTTGTTACCGACTTTGTATTGCGGTTCTACGGTAAGGGCCGGAGAAATCGGACTTTTTTGGAAACCTTTCGGATTTTCGGATGTCGGATTGCATAAAGAGCCCGTGTTAAATGGGTTCTATTGGTTGCTTCCTTGGAACGATATCTATACTTATTCTACACAATGGAACGCTTATAAGGAAAAAGTCGACGTTCTTACCAACGATGATTTGAAGATAGACGTACAGGCGATTATCATCATGAGACCGATTCGGGAGGAAGTATATAAACTTCATATAGAGGTCGGTCCAGAATATTACAGAAGTATTGTGCAACCGGAGTTTAGGGCTTCGATCCGAAATGTGGTTTCTCATCATCAGATGATTCAGATTTCTAAAAACAGTGCTGTTCTAGCGAAAGATATAAAAACCGCAGTGATCGAAAGAACAAAAGGAAAACATATCGAAGTATTCGACGTGATCTTAGACGATATAGAATATTCTTCCAATATGCTACATGCAATCGAAACTAAGTTGACCAAACAGCAGGAACTTGAGCAGCAAAAATACGAACTGGAAATCGCCGAAAAGAATATTGAGATCGCTAAAAAAAGGGCGCGGGCCGATGCAGAAGCGCAGTTGATTCGGGCTGAAGCGCAAGCGAAGTCGCAAGTGATTATCAACGACAAGTTGACCACGAGGTATCTTCAGTACAAATCATTTGAAAGTCCGAATTCCAAGCTGATCTTTGTGCCGCAGGGTAGGGATAATCTTCCGATCGTCGTGAATCCGAAAGAATAATAGTATCAGGGTTATGCGGATTTGTCCGACAGGATATACTCGGAACTACATAATAAAGTGCACAATCCGATAGAATTGTTGAAAAATCTCATAGTGACGATTCACAAAACTGCTTCAATCGACCGTTTCCGGAAAATAAAAACAGATAAAGAATTAATTTTCAACAACTCCAATGGTTTTACATCAATTATATGAATTCTATGTAAGAAAAAACTGGGGCTGGACAGAACTCGACTAGCGCCAATAGAAGCGAGACGCTTTAGTTACCAGCTTGATCTTTCTGATAAAACAGAGTTAAGTTTTGAGCGCGCTGTAAAATACCAATAGCTTGCCTTGCATCGATCCCTTTCGCATTGGTTATGCGAATTCACGTTAACTTAGAATCATTAGAATTTGAAGTCGACCAACCTACTGTTTTCCAAGAATAAAGATATAATATTAACGTGAGTTCGGCGTAAGAAAGTTTGGGCGAATCGCTCGCGAATTTCATAGATAAAATAGCTCGCGACCGCGCTTTTCGCTTCAATTCCTTCGGAATTTCCACTACAATCGCGTTATATCGAACTCACGTTAATATTACACAAAAATAAATCTAGCCGAAGGAGGATCTTAAAAAAGTAATATATGAAACCCAGATCCGATTCTTCTTGTTCGGTTTAAAACTCCTTTCAACTTAGACAAAATGGCGCCCCTTCTGGGCTTGAAAAGCGTGGGTAAGATGCAAGCATTTACCACAAAACAAGAAAACCAACAGAAGGAACGTAATGAAAAGAAAAGTATATGTAGGAATGGATGTCCACAAAGAAACGATTAGAATTGCGTGTTTAACGAGCAATACAAAGGAAATAGTAAAAGAACAGCAGATAAAACATAATGAGGTTCAGATCAAAAAGTTCGTCAATAAACTAAAATCAGAATGGAACGAGATACATAGTTGTTACGAGGCGGGAGTAACCGGTTATCCACTTTACAGATATCTCAAGTCTTTGGGAGTGAATTGTATCCTTGTAGCGCCAGGAAAGATACCAAGACAAAGTTCGGATAAGATCAAAACGGATAAAAGAGATGCAATCAAATTAGCAAAATTATTACGAAGTGGAGAATTAGAATCGATTCATGTACCGAGTGAAGAGGACGAAGCGGTAAGAGATTATTTGAGATCCCGTGACAGCCTTCGTTTGGATTTAGGAAGGAATCGTCAAAGGTTAATGAAATTCTTATTAAGAAAGGGTATAACCTACTCAAAAACAAAGTATTGGACGGTGAGTCATAACAAATGGTTGAACAATCTACAGTTTAACAATGAGATCCTTCAAGAGACGTTTAACGACTATTATAGTCGGGTAAGAGTTCAAGAAGAGAATTTAAAAGCGATGGATAAGAGAATACAAGAGATAGCGGAAAGTGAACCGTATCGAGAGAAAGTAGGAATATTAAGATGTTTCCGAGGAGTGGATTATCTAACCGCAATGTTTTTACTTTGTGAGGTTTGTGACTTCAAACGATTCAAAACAGCCGGTTCGTTCATGAGTTTTCTTGGACTTGTTCCGGGAGAATATTCCAGCGGTTCCAAAAGAAAACAAACAGGGATAACAAAAACTGGAAGTCCCAGACTTCGAAGAATATTGACAGAAGCAGCTTGGCAACATCGTTTCCCTGGAACAGGAAGTAAGATTGTAACCGCACGTAGATCGGGACAACCTGCGTTAGTTGTTGCTTTGGCGGAAAAAGCATCTCTCAGATTACACAAAAAGTTTCGTAATCTACAGCAAAGAGGAAAAACTCCTCAGGTAATGATAACGGCAGTTTCAAGAGAGTTATCCGGATTTCTTTGGGCGGCGATGAATCTGGTTGCATAGAGTTAGAGTAATGTTTCATCCAATAATTGAATTCGTTAGAGAAGATGTACGATAAAGGAGGAATACTTGTTGGCTCAGTGTTGAAGCAAATTTGAATTTCAAATTTGACCTTCGTTTTAAGACTAAGAACAGCTCCCGATGTATAGATTATCCTGCGGTATCCAACCCGCGAATATCAGTCTGATCAATCGTCGCGAATGCTTTTCTCTAACGAGTTAAATTATTGGGTGATTAAAAAAAAATGCGAAAAAATATTTACGGCTCCGGATGGGGGCGCCATATCAGAGCCCGTCTCAAAACCTCAAAATATAGGAACCTCGAAGAGAACTTAACAATTATAAAATATGCCCGAAAGCTCATAAACTACCAAAGTGACGTAATTTGTGGGAACTTCCATATTTTATTACAAACTTATTGAATGATTGTAACTGATTTCTTTAAGGTTTTGGGACAGGTTCTAAATCACTCTAACTGATTTCTTTTAAGATTTTAAGACAGGCTCTTTATTGAAATCCAAAGCAAATAGCTTCGAAAGCGATTGGAGACGGACTATAATCTGATAACTTATTTACATAAACGTAATAGTACACCGTAAACTATTGAAAGACAAACCTTACTTTATTCAATCTCCTAATAGAGTGACCCCCTGCCAGTTTTCAGGAACCCCAAACCTACAATTGTGCACGGACTTTTCCAAATACACTCTTGCCGCTTGATCAGCCCGGTTTTTTTCCAGGATTCGATTAAAAATGACACATGCTTCTTCGAAATGTTTCTCTCTAAACAAAAGGATCCCGCGCTCGAATTCCTCCCTTGTATTCATGTAAGAATCAATTAAATTTTCTGGAAGTCCATTAAACACTTCCAAAACCGTATAAACACTTCTTTGATCTCGAATCTGAATCCGGTCCACAACCCGATAGAAATACTCAGACGCATTTGTTAAGCGAAATAGAGTAGAATCAGTAATCAACAGGGAAGATTCGTACATTCTTGAAAGTTGCCCTATTTTTGAAGCAACGTTCACTGAAGATGAAATGACGGTGCTTTCCATTCTTTCCGCTTCCCCGATGGTTCCCAGTAAAATTGGTCCGGTATGGATCCCACTTCCGGAACGAATCGGATCTTTTCCGTTGGCAATCCTTTCTCGATTAAATTCCCTCAAAATTCGTTGAATTTCGACCGCACTTTCCAAAGCCCTTTCGGGTTCTGGAGGGAATAACGCTAAAAAGGCTTCTCCGAAATATTTATCGATAAATCCATCTCTTTCACGGATCACCGGACCGACTTTACCTAAAAAAGAATTAATAAATTTGAAATTTTCCTTTCCCGTCATCTTTTCAGAAGAATCGGAAAAAGTTCGAACTTCGTTATAGAGAAGACTCATTTCTTCTTCCGCAATATCCCCGAGCTTAATGTCTAGAATATCATGCTTATTTAATATTCTTAACAACTCCTTCGGAACGAAAAGTCTGTAAGAAGAATTCACCTTTTTTAAACTTTCAGACACGTCCTCCATAGCATTGAAAGCCAGAGAATACCTTTTAGCCAGAAGGTAAGCTTCAGAAAAGATAAGAGCGACCAATCCGAACGGAGCGAGAATAAATGTAGGTATAATTCTTTTATTATAAAAAATATCCTGACTGTATGCAAGAAAGACTGCGAAAATTCCAATCAGGATCGCGACCGCACCAGTTTTTTTCCGAATCAATGCAAGTGCCAACACGTAAAATCCGACCGCAAAACATAAAAACGTAAACACGTAATAGTATTCGATGGTCCCCGTAAATAGAACAGGATCCTGAGAAACAACGATCAGGGAAAAAACCGTAGCGATAAAAACGACAATATAATGAATCTCTTTTTTTAACTCCTCCGGAAATAAAGCTCTCAAAAACGCCGATGTAACCGGAGGAATCAGATAGAAACTGAGGTAAACGATTCTCATATGAACAAGATACGAAACACCAGGAAAAATCACTTGAATGAGATTTTGTTCGGTACTGATTTCTCTGAAACAAAACACAAAACAAAGAATCCCGAAATACAAAAGAGCCACATCTTTCTTTCTTAAAAAATAAAGAGTGAAATGATACAACGCCATTGCTATTAAAAACCCAAGAAGAAAAACGTCTACAGTCATCCTTTTTTCTCTGAGTCGAATGATCTGATCCTCATTTCCAAGTACCAAACGCGCGGTCAATCCGCCTCTGGCGTGATAAAAATTGGAGAGGGGAATTCGAATTTGAAATTCCTTTTTTTGAACTTGAAAAGGTAAAATTTTTACGTTCCATTCGGGCGTAGATGTGTCCAAGGTTTTTCCGGGAACACCTTGAGCTCCGATTTTAATCCCATCAACCCAAACCTCGTATGCGGTTTCGGAGGTTTCCGCTAAAATCGCAAGATTTGTTGAACTTAAATTTTTAGGGAGAATTACTTTCAAAAAGTATGTTGCAATTCCGGTTCCGGGATAATTTTCTCCATGCGGCTCTTGGATTCGAGTCCAAGCTTTGGGAACGGGCATGAGTCTATTTTTTTCCGAGTTTACTTCCGGATCTTCAATAAATTCTTTCCAACGAAAAATCCAATCGCCTTGCAACGCGACTGGACCGTATTTTTTAAAATCCCAGGAAGAAAGATCGATAACTCCCGAAACGACAGAGACTTGAGGACGTTCCAATTCTAACGCACATTGATCTAAAACAAAAAAGAGTCCGAAAAAAAGTAAAACTTGTCTTTGGAAAAAACTAAATCGTATCATGGAACTTTTCTTAATTTTCTCTTTCAATTTTGAAGTCGGTCAAGTTGAATATTCTACTTCTACACATCTGAAGTGTATTTCCATTCAATTACCCGAAGGAACGACCCGACAGTAATGGATCGATCCTCAAAATACTACCATAGTTTATTGTTCTGCGCAACTCCCTTAAAGACGACACAAAGTTTATTTGAAATTCTCTGTCGGTAATTGGAAATTTCATTTTCAAATTCTTTTCCCTATACATGGACATAACGAATAGAAGTTTGAATATTCATTAAAAACAATGAAACAAGTTATATCTTTCGACTGAATTCGATCCAAAACCTCACAACTTATCCTTTTTCTCAATTGAACGAACCAAATTTGTCGCCAGATCCGTACACGCCCATAATTGATTACCCAACTCGATAAAAGTATCATATTCAAAAGATACAAAAAGATATTAAGTAGTTTAAATATACTTCCTCAAAAAGCCCTCAAAGTAAGTCCATCAACAAAATCCCTAAGCGATGCTAACGAGTAAATATAATTTATGCTCGAACACTTTTAAAAATTATTTCAAGGACAATACAGAATTGCTCTCCGAACTTACGATAAATAGATCCAAGAGAGGAAGCAAACGAAACATATTAAATAATCATAATTCTATATATGGAATAAATCCATATCTGCAACCGATATTTCCAAAATGATCCCACATCAAATCTATAGAGGCAAAGTTTGTGAAATTGCTCAAGGATCCCGACAGATAGAAAAGAAAAAAGTATTTATAATTTCAAACGATCAAAGGAAACCAAAAAACATCATAAAATCCTTAAATGGCAAATTAGAATCTTATCTTTCTTCCAGATACTTTTATCCCGACGAGTTTGTATGAAATCACTTAAAAAAGGATCTTTTTGTAAAAGCCTTTCTCAAAAAACCGATGTGGAAATTCCTATAAGAATTTAACAAAGAAAAAAGTGTAACCAAAAGTTTATAAATTCACCTAAATTACATAATTTGCGGGAATTCCCGCTTTTATTATAATTGATTAAAAGCCTGTCCCAAAACCTTTAAAGAATCAGTTACAATGATTCAGTAAGTTCGTAATAAAATATGGAAGTTACTACAAATTACGTCCTTTTGATAGTTTACGAGCTTTCAAGCATATTTGATAACTGTTAAGTTCTCGTCGAGGTTCCTATATCTGAGGCTTTGAAACAGACTTTAAACTCAAAAAAATTCCATACGATTCTTGTCTATTTTGGAGAAGTACTTCACTACCGTTCAATTCTTGAAAGTCATTATCTTAAAAAACAAATTTCATCTTGCAAACGACTTTCCGGAGAAAAATAAAACGCATACCTGAGAGGTTCCCAATTAAGACACCTGAATCATATAAGAATTTACTAATGGTTGGAAGCGAAAAATTCCGAAGTAGAAATACTCGCCTTAGCGGAACAAACTTTATAGTTGGAAGCGGTCGGGCAAGAAGCAGTGCCCCCCACCTTACAACCTTTGTCTTGACATTTCTTTCTGTTATCAAATGTATCGGAACCAATATACCTGCAATAATCTCTACAATGATCTGCGGATCCGGAAGTGCAAATATAACAACCATCTGCAGAAAGATTTTCGATCAGGAATAAAGAAATTAGAATCGTAAAAATAAAAAACAAGCTTTGAAACTTTTTCATACCTTAACCTCTCTGTTTTTTGATCATAATAATCTAAATTTCTCTGTAAAGATTAAAAAAACGGTTTCAGTTCAACATAGGATCTTTTGTGTGTTCGACAAAATACTTATAAATCCCGCCCTTGCTTTTGAGAGCTTCCTGCCATGTTGTTTCAGGATCTTGATTTAAGACAAAATCTTTTGTGGCTTCATGAGTTACCCAAGACTTACGATCCATCTCAGTTTCCAACTGCCCAGCACTCCAACCAGAATACCCTTGGTATACGTGAAACTTAGAAGTGGATTTCAATAATTCCAGGAGAGTATCGTAACTTCTCGCAAGATACAAACCAGGAATCACTTCAATTCCAGGCTGAGCAATTTTATTGTCCTCGTGTAACACTGATATAAACGTAGGATCCACAGGACCGCCAGAATAAATCGGAAGAGTACGACTAACATGATCCGGAATTCCTTGGATTACGTCTCCTATGGACGCCTTCTGCTTTTTATTCAGTACCAACCCGAAAGCACCTTGATTGTCATGCTCTACCATCAAGATAACCGTTTGGTTGAAATAGTCCATAACGATCGAAGAATTGGAGATTAGAATTTTTCCGTTATAAGTTTCTTCCATACCTTAACCAGTTTTAGACCGGATTACCTTTTAGAAGTTCCATGGATTTCAGAAAGAATTTGATAAGCGATTTCCAAAGTGGAAACGTCGGAATTTCTATTTACAATCGGATCTGTTTCTTTTCTGATACAACGGATAAAATGTTCGTGCTCTTGTTTGAGTGGATTATCCTTATGAACGAAAATCTTTTCCACAATCGATTCTTGGCGATACTTGATCTCTTCGGATAAAAGAAGAATATCGGAAGTAGCTTGTCTATGCAGTTCGATTTCCTGATCCGTAAAATCGAGCATAATGTACACGTCTTTCTGAGTGATATTCAAGGTTCTAATTTTCGCTTGAGTCGTTCTGGACGCGGTAATACTTGCGAGACACCCGTTTTCAAATTCAAGTACAACGTTTGCGACATCCTCGTGAGCGGACAATACCTTTGTTCCCGAAGCGGAAAGCTTTCTAACGGGGGAATTGACTAGATTTAACACGATGTCAATATCGTGAATCATCATATCAAGAACGACACCTACGTCTTTGATTCTCGGATTAAAAGGGGCAAGCCTCCTCGACTCAATAAGTAAAGGATCTTTTACAATTTTACCTAATTCTAATACTGCACCGTTGAATCTCTCCACATGACCCACAAGAAGAATTAAATTCTTATCTGCGGCAATTTTTACGAGTTCTTTAGCCTGTTCGGTTGTTTCTGCAATCGGCTTTTCGACTAATACATGTTTGTTGGCTTGCAAAGCCTTCTTTGCAATTTCGTGATGTAAAAAAGTAGGGACAGCGACAACTACCGCATCCACTTTTGAGATCAAATCGTCGATCGTCGCAAATGCAGATGTTTTGTGCTTTTCCGCGATTTGTTTTCCTCTTTCAATATCCGCATCATAGATTCCCACGAGGATTGCATCATTTAGAGTTTTTGCCACGTTTACATGATACTGGCCCATGTGGCCGGTTCCGATCACGCCGAGTTTTACTCTTTCCATCATTGTATTTCCTTTGTATTGTGTAGCTTGGGTCGCGCTATTCGAGAATTTTTACGGAAATTTTATATGTAGAAATCGATCCTTCCATTTCGAAAACAGAAAAAGACCGAATTCTTTTTACTTTGTAAAGATTTTTCCTTTGGATCCGGGAATGGTTTCTCCGGATTCTCTTGCGAACTCTTCTATCAATTCTCTTTGTCTTCTCGTGATCTTTTTCGGAATTTCGATCTTCACGACTACGTGCTGATCTCCTTTTCCATAAGCACCGAGATAAGGCATTCCGTGACCTTTCAACCGGAACACTTGACCGGATTCCGTTCCTTCCGGAATTTTCATCTTAGCCTTTTTACCGTCGATTGTCGGCACTTCGATTTCCGCTCCGAGAATCGCTTGAGCTAAAGTAATTTTCCGAATGAGAATCAGATCGTTTCCTTGGCGCTCGAAAAGTTCATGTCTCTTTATATGCGTGACCACATATAAATCTCCGTGAGATCCACCGTTTGGCCCGGCCTCACCTTCTCCTGACACTTTGAGTCTGGAACCGGTTTCGACTCCCGGAGGAATTTTGATATTGATCGTTCTGCGTTTTTCTTGAAGACCTTGGCCACCACAAGCTTTACAAGGATTAGAAATCGTCGTTCCTTTTCCTCTACAAGTAGGACAAGGCGTTGCCACGGAAAAAAATCCCTGCGTTCTTCTTATCTGGCCAGAACCGCCACAATCCGGGCAAGTAGTTGGTGAACTTCCTTTCGCCGCCCCCGAACCGTTGCAGTCTCCGCAAGATTCCAATCGGGGAATTTCGATTTTATATTCCCTGCCGAGCGCGGCGTCCTCTAAGGAAACTTCTAAATTATAGCGTAGATCGGAGCCTCTTTGCGAGCCGGATCTTCTTCCACCGCCGAAACCTCCTCCTCTGCCGCCGCCGAAAAAATCACCAAAGATATCCCCAAAATCTCCGAAAATATCAGAGAAATCAGTGTACGCGCCTTGACCGAATCCGCCCGCTCCGGCTCCGACACCGGCCTTTCCGAACTGATCGTAAGCCTGACGTTTTTTGGGATCCCGTAAGACCTCGTAGGCTTCAGTGGCTTCTTTAAATTTTTCTTCGGATTCCTTATTACCCTTGTTCTTATCGGGATGATATTTGATCGCCAACTTACGATAAGCGGATTTGATTTCCTCGTCGTTAGCACTCTTGGAAATCCCAAGAATATCATAGTAACTTCTTTCACTCATTGTTTAATTCCAAGTAAACGTCGAATTGGATGCCTGTTCGAACTCTCTTTTAAATACTTCGATGATTCCAAAACACCGCGTAGGAAAGTTTTTAGCTTCCTACACGGTTCACACACAACGTTTTCGACTTTTCTAAAAACTTAAATTCCTTATATGCAAGAAATTTAAATTGCAAAACATCGAAACTTCCCAAACTAAAGGATCGCTCCTCAAGTTCTGTTTGAAAGCCTTCGACCATATGTCGCGTCGCTATTAAAAATTACTCCGCGTCCTCATTTTTTCTCATCGTCCACCACGGTGTAATCCGCGTCGACGACCTTTTCACCGTTATTCTTACCCTGGTCGTTCTGTCCTTGATCCGGACCTGCGGCTTGTTCCGCGCCGGGTGCACCTTGTGAATAAATCTTAGTAGCGATATCGGAGGCAATTTTAGAAATAGAAGTTTTCGCGGATTCCATTCTCGCCTTATCGTTACTTTCAATCGCTTCGCGTGCGCGTTTGATTTCGTCCATCGCAAGCTGTTTTTCGCTTGCTCCGATTTTATCCCCCGCTTCGTTCACGGTCTTTTCAAGAGAATAAGCAAGCGTATCCAACTCGTTTTTCGCTTCAATCACTTCTCTTTGGGCTTTGTCCGCGGCGGCGTGAGCTTCCGCATCCTTAACCATCTTTTGAATTTCGTCTTCGGATAATCCGGAGGAAGATTCGATTCTAATCTTTTGTTCCTTACCAGTTCCAAGATCTTTCGCTGACACGTGTACGATTCCGTTAGCGTCTATATCAAAAGTAACTTCGATTTGAGGAACCCCTCTTGGTGCGGGCGGAATTCCGATCAGATCAAAGCGACCGAGAGTTCTATTCGCTGAAGCCATCTCTCTCTCACCTTGAAGAACATGAATCGATACCGCGGATTGGTTGTCCGCCGCAGTAGAAAACACCTGGGATTTCTTCGTAGGAATCGTAGTGTTTCTTTCAATCAGTTTGGTCATAACCCCACCGAGGGTTTCGATTCCGAGAGAAAGAGGAGTCACGTCAAGAAGAAGAACGTCCGAAACCTCTCCGGCTAATACTCCGCCTTGAATCGCGGCTCCAACCGCAACGACTTCATCCGGGTTTACAGACTTATTTGGCTCTTTTCCGAAGATCTGTTTGACTAGTTCTTGAACCGCAGGAATCCGAATCGAACCACCCACTAAGATCACTTCGTTGATATCGGAAGCCTTTAAACCCGCGTCACGAAGGGCATTCTCACAAGGAATTCGAGTACGATCCACAAGAGACTTAGTCAATTGATCGAACTTAGCTCTGGAAAGAGTCATGTCCAAGTGTTTCGGACCGGATGCATCCGCAGTGATAAACGGAAGGTTGATCTGGGTAGACATCGTCCCAGAAAGCTCGATCTTTGCTTTTTCAGCGGCTTCTTTCAATCTTTGAACGGTATTCTTATCCGCGGAGATATCGATTCCAGTTTGATTCTTAAATTCGGAGATCATCCATTCCATAATTGCCATGTCGAAGTCATCTCCTCCGAGGTGAGTGTCTCCGTTTGTAGATTTCACTTCGAAAACTCCGTCGGCAAGCTCCAAAATGGAAATGTCGAACGTTCCACCACCGAGATCGTAAACCGCGATTTTAGAATTGACATTTTTCTTATCAAAGCCGTAAGCGAGAGCGGCCGCGGTAGGTTCGTTGATGATCCTTTCAACTTCAAGGCCAGCGATCCTTCCCGCATCCTTAGTCGCTTGACGTTGTTCGTCATTGAAGTAAGCAGGAACGGTAATCACGGCCTTGGTTACTTTTTGACCGAGATAGTCTTCCGCAGTCTGTTTCATTTTCATGAGAACGCGAGCTGAAATTTCCTGAGGAGTAAATTCTCCCGCGGAAGTTTCGAACTTAACTCCTTCGTTTCCGGAACGAATAACCTTATACGAGACATGTTTCATTTCGGACTCGCATTCGCTGATTCTACGTCCGATAAAACGTTTTGCGGACCGGATCGTATTTACTGCGTTAGTGATCGCCTGGTTCTTTGCAAACTGGCCGACCAAATTCTCTCCTTTTGCGGTAAATGCTACGATGGAAGGAGTTGTTCTAGCTCCTTCTGAGTTTTGAATAACGACCGGATCACCACCTTCCATAACAGAAACGACCGAGTTAGTTGTTCCTAAGTCGATTCCTATAATCTTTTCCTTGGACATTGTTTTTCTCCTTTATACTTCCCTGAGATTCTAATTATGCTTCGGTTTGCCGATTCGAACCCTTGCAGGCCGAAGCGTAAACTTGTCTTCGTTTTCTTTGTAATAATAGCCAGCTTGATACACATCTATAACGGTTTCTTCCGAGTATTGCTCCCCCTCTTCCGAAGAAAGAGCTTCCATCGACATCGGATCGAAAGGTTCCCCCTTCGGATCGAAACGAAGTACATTCGATTTTTCTAATACAGAGTAAAACTCCTTGAGAATCATCGCAACACCTTCTACAAAAGGTTTTAATTCCTCTGAAGTAACTTGAGTCGCACCGACTCTTTCTAAGTTATCAATCGGATTCAAAAAACCACTTACAAGAGACTTGACCGCTTCCTTGCGAATCGAAACGAATTCCTGTGCGGAACGACGTTTAAAGTTTTGAAATTCGGCTCTTTCTCTTGCCCAAGAATCCTTTAAGGATTCAACCTCTTTTTTTGCGGCTTCCAATTCAGTTTGTAGCGAAAGTTCCGAATCTGCTGCCTCGGCAGCTTGAGTCTGTTTCGGTTCAGTCGCTTGTGTTGATTCTTCAGAATTCATATTCTCTAATTTAGTTTCCTCTAATGTTATTGACCGAGAATTTTTCTCGTTGGCCTTTGCTTCTTCCGAAGTTTTATTTTCCGAATTCGATGTTTCGGCCATACATTACTCTCCCTTATTTACTAATGCGAGTCACCATTTCGGAGACGAGTTTCGACGTAAAGTCGACAAGTGGCAAAGCTCTGTTGTAATCCATTCTCTGCGGTCCTATGATTCCTAATGCTCCGATCTTCTTTTCTCCCATCTTATAGTTAGAAGTGATGATAGAAACACCAGACATACTTCGATTCCCGTCTTTTCCGATGATCGTATATACTCCATCCTGATCAATGTAATCGGAGAAAAATTCTTTCAAAAACCCCTGATCGTCTAAAAGAGAAAGGACTTGAGAAAGTTGTTGTTCTTCGTCTCTGAAATTCGCGTAGAGATTTTTAAATCCGTCTATATACAAAGTAACCTCGGAGTTATCCGGGTTCATAGCGGAGGACAGTAGATCCGCAATTCTTGTAAAATCCTCGGGCCCATCCCTTCGAACCATCAGATTCGGAATGACTACATTCTGAATTTCGTATATATCATAACCTTTCAAATTGTCGTTCAGATATTTAGAGACCTGATACAAGGCTTCCTGGGAATAATTCCGATCGACAAAAATATTTCTGTGTAGAACGGTTCCGGATCTCATTACGAGAACCATCAAAATCTCGTCTCCGCGGACGTGAATCAATTCGAGATGCTTTAGAGTATCCAAATTTTTTGCCGGACCGATCACGATTCCCGCCGCGTTAGACAGGGAAGAAAGCACCGAAGCAGTGGCCTTCAAAATTTGATCGAGTTTAAACTGCATTTTCAGATATTCTTGCTGGATCCGTTGTTTTTCCTTGAGAGTCAACTCGTATAGAATTACGAGTGAATCCACATAAAAACGATACCCTCTTTCCGTAGGAATTCTTCCGCCCGAAGTATGTTTGGACGCAAGATAACCATAATCCTCCAAATCTTTCAATACGGTTCGGATCGAAGCAGGAGAAAGTCCAATATCGTGTTTATCAAAAAGGGTTTTCGAACCTACAGGACGATTCTCCTGGATAAACTCATCTACAAGGGCTTTTAGAATTCTTTTATGACGTTCCGTGAGATCCATTTTTTCTGGCACTCTAAATGTCAGAGTGCTAATTCATACAATTAGTTTCCAAATTCCTGTGAAAAATGTCAAGGAAGAAAGTAGTTTGATCTTGTTTTGGGTACAAAACCCTTCTTTTTTTAGCATTGGAAAGAGGAGAGTGCCGGAAAAGAAGAACTTAAGTGACATAACTAGTTTCTATTCTTACGTTTGAGTGGATAAATTGTACTAAAGTAGACCTTTTCTGGATTCAATTTTGTGGGAGTTCCTACGTTTTTAAAGCGATAGTTTTTAGCTTGAATTCAATATAAAAAAGTTTAGGCGAATCGCTCGCAAATTTCATAACTAGAATGGCTCGTAAGCTGATGCTCATAGATCGCAGCATAAATCGCTTTCGGATTTATTACACCGAACTCACGTTAGGAATTACCATGTTTTCAAGATTTAGCATTCCTCATTAAAGAAAACGGGAATAATTTTGAATCTCCTTTCCGAACGCCAATTGAATTGGTTGATGATAGCTCTTGTTCTCCGAGGTTTCTCAGAACCTGCCGCTTGTCCCGGTTTGCAAGGTTTTCTGAAAAGCCGAGCCGAAAGAGGGACCGTTTTCGATCAGGGACCTCGGGGTTCCTATATTTTTTTGCAGGAACTCTTACAAAAAAACTTAATAAACTCTTATCAAAAAGATAGAGCTTTATTTTTATTTCAGCAACATTCAAAAAAACAATCTTAAACAAGGTCGCTTCTTCATCCAAAAATAATTTGGATAAAGAAGCGAAAATCATTTAGAGACTACAAGTCGAAATTGCAGATAGATACTGATTACCGGTCGTCTGATTAGAGACAGTCGTAATAGAATTTAAACCACAGTTGAGTCGTTTATAAAGCGGAGGCCTCATCATGAAGACTTCCGCTTTTAAATCGTTGAATTGCCAATTTAAAAACTGAAACATTTCGTTGTACGTAGCGGTACTTGGAAACACCGATGTGGAAATCGGCGAGTTACAAATCGTTCCCGATGTTGGACTTGTCAGACAGGTAGAATTTACTCCAAATGTTGTATCTCGAAAATCCAATTGATCCTGCGCCGGATGTGAATAAGAGATCGGTGTTCGATACGCCAACGGTCCTTCACAAGAATAAAGAGCAGAAGGATAAAATTGATTCGAATATTTACTAAAATAAATCTCACCCATTCTGCAATTCATACTTCCTAAATTATTCACTTGATTGGTTTCCAGAGTTGAGATCAAATTGTTAATTCCAGAATTGAATTCAGACCAGGCGACAATCCAATCGGGACTCGAACGAAGGCTCCCACTCATCATACCCCGGCAAGAGAAACGACCATTGATCCCAAACACCGCAGTCGTACATTTTGCCATGGATCCGACGGTAGTCGCCCTAAGAATCGATTGAATGACTGCTGGATCATTAGTGGACAAATCCGCTAATTTCGGCGTTTCGGTCGCCGGGTTTGTAAGCGTATTTACATTCAAAACCAAAGAGTCCAAATAAGATTGATATGAAGTATCAAGAGATGTGTCCTGGGATATTTGAGCAACTAAAGAATCAAACGCCTGAATATTAGAATCACGTAATGTCCGTATCAAATCTCTCAAAGTATTTTTTTTATAAGTATACAGATAATGAAAAAAATTACCTGCATATCGATAGAATTTAAAATCTCCATAATGAGCCGTCACGATCTGTGGAACGTTCATCCTAGAAGAGGCGTCATATTGAATTTGAGAGACCAAAACTTTACGCGGTCGAATTTCTTTCGGGGTGCTACCAGCCAAAAATTCCGCCATTCCTTCGTCAAACCAAGTCAATCTTTCATTTGCATAAACCGAACCCTGACCCCACATCCCGGGAATTATAAATCTACCCACAAGGTAATGAACATATTCATGACGTAAGAGTTCTTCCAGAGTGTACATGCTCTCTGCCGGAGTACGTTGGTATGTATAAAACGATTTATTCGATTCTATATAAATTCCGCCATTGTTTGTAGCAAGATCGAATAGGAAAGGATGAAAAACACGGTAATCTTTCAGAGATCCATACACATACATAGAAATAGAGTCGGTCGGATCCCCGGATACCGGAGCGAGAATTTCTACCAAACGAAAGAATTGAGATTCAACTTGTTTGAGAGCGTGGTAAAGAGGTTGAATCGATGTGAGTGACAAAGACGTGTAGACAACTTGAGTGCCATCGTCAAAAGAATAAGTATTCGGAAACGCCATCGCCTTGACGGAATTTTTGGTTACGCTCAAACAGATTTGCCCAGTACTCAAATTCGCACAATCCGAATTTTGAGTCACTCCTCTGACCGCCCAAAGATATGGCTCCGAAAGATACGGGTACGTATTTAGAACATCCGTCAAAACCAATGTAATCATCGATTGCCAAACAGGAAGATAATGATAAATATTATTTAAACTGTAAATTGCAGTATTGACGATCCAAACTTGGGAATCATTATTGAAACTCGTATTCAGAGCTAACCCTGCTAGAGCCTCGATCAATAAGGTATCGATACTCGCAAGAAATTGGGGAAAGCTCGGATGAGTCTGACGATTGATCAAAGTGAAAACGGCAAACAAAGCGTTGGCCTGAGAATAACTATTAGTTAATCTCTGCTGGTCGCTTAAAGAAATTTCAAGGAACGAGACAATATTAGGATAAACCGCCTCTCCGATCTCTGCATTATTCGCCGTTGCAAAGAAGGAATATAAAATTTCTCCGGCTTCGTCGGTTCCGCTTAAGAAATTGCTGCTATTTCCAAAAATCTGTAACGGAACGATTAAATCTTGCGAGATCCGATTTCGATCAAATGGGATGGACGGGTAGAAGTATTTTAAGTAGAATCCAGCCCAAAATATTCTGTACAGTTGCAAAAACTTTAAACCATTTGTACCATCGTAAACAGGAGCAATATCGCTAAATTGCCTCATTACCGCAAGCATATTCGCTTGAGAGTAAATCGAATTCGAATATTGATCGTAGGTCCAGACAAAATTGTCTATACAATCGAGATCGTGCGTTTTCAAGAATGTAACGAACTCTTCCGGTTGTAGATTCGCAACGAAACTTCCGGTACATTCCGAAAGAATTATATTTTGTACGGTCTTTTTCGCAACACCATGAGGTTTCAAAAATTCAACCGTCGGAATGAGAATTCTTTTTTTAACATCCATACTTTCGTCAAAGTCTTGTTCATTTTCACTTTCCTCTTGAGCGGACCTAAGGCCGATTGGTTCGTTTAACGAAACAACACTTCTCGTTACCGATTTCATTGTAGGTTGAGCAGGAATTCCCAACAAAATACTCAAAAAGCTACGATCATTTTTTGAACTGTTATTTTGTTTACCACATCCTAATGATGAAATGAGGACCATGGCGAAGACTGCCAGCATCTTGGATCTTTTATTTTTTATCACTTTATTTTTCCTCTAATTCATCTTGAAACATTCATTAAAAAAATATTTTCAAAATTTTAGAAAAAAAATATTTCATAGCTATCGTAAAAGATAAATGATTAGGCTTATGATAAAACAACAAGGTCCGTACTTATTTAAGATGGGTAGTATGGCTTTATGAATGTACTTGTGGCGATTTGAAAAAGAAAATTCAGATTAGAACTGTCTCAAAAATACCTTAAAATGGTTGGAATTAGCATTTTAAACAAAGATAAAGTATTTTTGAGACAGTTCTAATCTTTTTTATTTTCTGAGAAGACATTCCTTTTAGGGTAAACCTAAGGGAGCCATATTTTATAAAATCATTATTAGAGTTGTTGAAAATTCCATAGTGACAATTCACAAAACTGTTTCAATCGACCGTTTTCAGAAAATAGAAACGGATGAAAAATTAATTTTCAACAACTCTATTGTTTTTCTAAAGCTAAATCTTAGTAAGTGCACTTCATTTATAATTAACGTGAGTTCAGCATAACAAATGCGAAAGCGATTGTAGTGGAAATTCCGAAGGAATTAGAACGAAAAGCGCGGTCCAAACTTTCTATATCGAACTCAAGTTAATTACCTTTTTGTAAGTAAATATTCCCATTTCGCTTAAAGTTGTAATCTGCGAAAGATAAAACGATTTACTAAAAAAGATGAAGATACTTAAAAAAACGTTTTTCTCATCATGAAATCTTTGGAAAAGTTCAAAAAGGTGCAGCGTTCCTAGATTTCAGAAGGTATTCGCGAAGGGGACCGATAGAACGTTTTTGGCCTAGATATATCAAAGGATCTTTCTTGAGGGTTCTTGTAGAAAACATGAGAACAGAATTCGGGATCATCGAAAACATCACTTTTCGAAATCAAGGTTTCCGTCGATCTTTACTAAAAGAGAATGAAATCCCACAAAATCAGACTTACAATTCTATTTTCTTTTCTCTGTATTCTCTTCTGTATTCTCATCGGGAGGGTCGTTTTTCTCACGTTTTGGAACGAGCGAGAAGTAGCTCTAAAAACCGGAGATCGAATCATGCGAGGTGCAATCTATGATCGAAGAGGGATCGAACTCGCGATGACCGTCGATTCCGCAACGATCGGAATCTATCCCGCAAACATCTACGATCCGAATTTTACCGCGGTCCAGTTGGCGCCGTATTTGGATATGTCTCCTGAAAAAATCGAAGCTATGATTCGGGAAAAGAGTCGCTATTTTCTGTTAAAAAGGGAGATCGACGAATCTCTCGGAAATAAGATTATGGAACTTTCTCTCCCCGGAGTAAGAAGAGAAAAAGAATACAAACGAGTCTATCCGCACGGAAACCTTGCCTCCAGTCTTGTAGGTTTTACCGGAATGGACGACGACCGTG
The DNA here is from genome assembly GCF_000306675.2 of Leptospira mayottensis 200901116. Taxonomy (NCBI): domain Bacteria; kingdom Pseudomonadati; phylum Spirochaetota; class Leptospiria; order Leptospirales; family Leptospiraceae; genus Leptospira; species Leptospira mayottensis. The sequence goes on along the minus strand of NZ_CP024871.1, from coordinate 530,410 downwards.
CACTCTCCGGTTTGGAAGTGCAATACAATCAGGAATTAATGACTCCGACCGAATCGGATTCTTCGAGAGGAAGTAATCTCCATCTAACGATCGATGGTCTGATTCAATACAAACTCGAAAAGGCTCTCGGTAAACGATTTGAAGAAACCGGCTCGAAAAAGGCCATCGGGATTTTGATGGATATCAATACCGGCAAAATTTTAGCCTCCGCTTCTTTCCCAGCGTTTGATCCCAACCAATACAACGCATCCGGAGAAGACTCCCATACGAACTGGGCAATCCGTCACGTTTATGAGCCTGGTTCTACGATGAAAATCTTTCTGGCCTCCGTTCTATTCAATGAAAATCTAATACGTCCGGATGAAAAGTTTCACTGTCCTGGTCATGTGGAACTTGGTAAAACCAAGATCAAATGTACAAATGCGCATGGACATCTGAACTTAGAGGAAATCTTACAGTATTCTTGCAACGTGGGAATCATCAAGGCCTCCCAAAGAATTCCCGAAACCTTACTTTACGATTACATGAAGAAGTTTCAGTTCGGAGAAAAGACAGGATTTTTACCGAACGAATCCGTAGGTTATTTTCCTCCTTTGAAAAAATGGACTCCTGCAACTTCAATGTTTATGGCGATTGGACAAGGCATTTCGGTAACTCCTATTCAGCTGGTCGCTTCTGCCGCTTCGGTAGTCAACGGCGGAAGAATGCTGACCCCCCGAGTCGTTTCTCATTTTAGCGACTCTTACGGAGCAATTCTTCACGAGTTTAAAACTCAAGAATCTCCGATCGGAATTCGCGAATACACGACAGAAAAGATTCTCAAAGCGATGACAAGAGTCGTTCAATCCGGAACGGGAAAAAACGCCTACATTCAAGAATATTCCATCGCCGGTAAGACGGGAACGGGCCAAAAAGCTATATCAGGAAAAGGTTATGTAGAGGGATTATGGTCGGCTTCTTTCTTGGGTTTTTTTCCCGCAGAACGACCCAAAATTGTAGGATTGATTCTTTTTGACGAACCAAAAGGCGGCACACACTCGGGAGGCGGACTCGCAGCCCCCGTTTTCAAAGAGGTTGTCGAAAATATCATTCCGATCATAGAACAAGGGGAAAGGACCTTAAACGTTTCTTTAAAACATTTTCAGAGAAAAAACATAAAGGGAACTAACACGGGAGAAATTCCGGATCTCATCGGAAAAAGTAAACGAGAAGCCCTGGAAATTTTAAGACCCTCGGGAATTCCGGTTAAGTTTCATGGAAGCGGATTTTGCTATGAACAAGAACCCAACCCGGGAAAAAAAATCGGAGATGGAAGACTGAATCTGTATTTCAAATGATTTAAATCCATTCCAAAATTATGATATATTCCGTCCCAGACGAATCAATTCTCGAAAAAAATTTTAAAAGCCTATCTTCCTCCATCAAAGAAAAAATCCTTCAATCTCCGCCTCCCATTTCGATGGAAATTAAAACTTCCAAAACCGGATATCCCGTTTTGACCGCGGATGGAATCGCATTACACAGCCTGATGGATCCGATTACGGAATCCAAACGACTTCTCGAAGGTTTGAAAAAAGAAGACGAAGAAAGAGTCTTTCTTTTTTTCGGAGCGGGAATCGGTTACGTAGTTCAGGAAAGTTTAAAATTTAAAAATCTAACGGCAATCTGGATGGAAGTCGAACCGACGATTATACGTTATGCGCTTTCTATATTCGACTATTCCGAATTTTTAGAATCCGGAAGACTCAGGATTCTATTGGCCCCAATTTTAGAACAGGATCTTTACGCCGCGTTTCGTGGAATTTCCGGTTTTCCGATCAGCTTTATTCCTCACCGGGGAAGCAATCAATGGAAAAAAGATTCTTACGAAGAACTACGCCTTATATCGGAAGGATTCTTTCACAAAAAGGACGTAAACATTTCTACACTCACTCGTTTTGAAAAAATCTGGACTCGGAATTTTATTTCCAATCTCCCCGAACTCGCCCAGATGCAACCAATCGGCTCTTTATTCGGACTCTGCAAAGGCAAAGTAGATATACTCGTTTGTGGGGCAGGACCTTCTTTGATTTTTTCCTTGGATGATATCCGAACCTATAGAAAAAATCTAATTCTAATTGCGGTTGATACTGCATTGACAATTCTTTGGAACGCGGGAATTGATCCCGATTTATTTTTTTCCGTGGATCCTCAGGCTCTCAATACCAAATACTTGGAAGGATATAACGGAAATGCGAAGATCGTTTTCGATCCAACTTCTTCGTATCATTCTCTACGGCTTGCCGGAAAATTCAAAAAAGGCTTTTTTACTTCCTCTCCATTTCCTTTGATTAAGATCCTTTCTTCTAAACCGGAAGAGGAAATCGGAGTCGTCGATTTCGGAGGATCCGTTTCGACAAACGCAACAAGCCTCGCGGAAAAGATGGAAGCAAGAAACATTCTTCTTGTGGGCCAGGATCTTTCCTTTCCGGATAAACTGGCACATTGCAAAGGTGCAGTTTTAGAAGAAAGACTGAATCACATCGAATCCAGAAAACTCAGAAGAGAATATCATAATCACAAACAAATGACCGCCCTTCCCGTTAAACGGACAAAGTCAATCCGCGGCAAAGAAATACAAACTAACGAAAAACTTCTTATTTTCAAAAAATGGTTCGAAGAACATCCGAAAAAAAATCCTTGGTTTAATTTCGGAAAAGACGGTGTAATTCTAGAAGGGATTCCTAACGTGGATTTTTCGGAATACATGCAAAAAAACGAATGTGATTTAAAATCTGTTCGCTTAACAAGAGAAAAAATTCATAAAATTTCAGACACGTTCGGATTTGATTCCCCAATAAGAGAAAGTATATCCAAGAAAAAAAGCAACTACGTTTCCGCTGAAAACAAAATCGAATCGGAATTTCCGATTAAAAACACGACCATCAAAGAAGTCCAGTTCAATACGCAGGAAAAGATTCTTTCCGAATTGAAAACGTTGCTCGAACAACTCAAAGGATTTTCCGAAAAAGTTACAAAAGGGAGAATCCTTTCGGCCCGTTTGTATTCCCAAGTTCGAGCCGAAGATAAGTTCAAGGACCAGATTCTGAAACACTTAAAAGAAATGGATTACATAGACGAAGAGGTTTCTTCCCGTAAGGGCCTGACAGAAATACTGGGAATGAGTATTCAAAGAACCGTTTTAATGATTACGGAAGGTTACGAAGGCGGACTGAATTTGGAAGAAAAGAAAAACGAAAGATTAGGAATCGCAAAGAAAAGTCTTCTTCTGTACCAAGGTTTGGAAGAAGCCTGTAAACTCCATTCTAAGTTGATCGGGAAGGCAATTACGAGACTTAGTAGAATAACGGATTCATATTGAAACGCTTCAATCAGACGATATTATTTCATTTGACTCATATACTACTTTGAATCGGAAAATTGACTATGACCGTTATTTATAAACGAATTCGGATTTTTTGTTTTTGTTTCGTTGTTTTACCTTTTGTAAACTGCCTGACTCTAAACCTGTGAGGGTATCATCAACAACTTCGTTTTATGATTATGAAAGACCTCCTATAAACAAAATGAAGATCTTACAGAAAAAGAATCATCCTCTCCTAGAAATATCTTACACAATGAAGCGAGAAAATAGATTTCGACGTTATTGCACACCCCAGCCCGAAACAAACTCCGCCCAAAGTGAAGAATACTCCTATGATATTATCAATCACACTCTCAATGAAAAATGTGAATTTAAAAGCGGGGAATTTCATTCATCGATCCGAGTTGAAAAAACGCAAAAAAAGTTATTTTTTTATGATCTTGGAAAGGCGATTCATCTGAGGGATCATGATCATGTTGACCTCATTATCTATCGCGGAACTTACATTAGAAAAAAGATCTCCGACATTAAGGAAGCATGGTTCGTAGAACGTAAAAATTCTTATGACGGTCTTTGCATCGCGGATTCTAAAAATAGAACTCTTGCAATGGATCGTTCTAAAATAGAAGGCAGCATAATTTCACTCAGCGGCGCGTATGTACTCAAACCAAAGCCGACTGTTCCAAACAATCGAACACGAAATTACTTACATTATCTGAAATTCCTCAAACTCCTCCTATTTATTTCGTAATTATTCCTGAACATTCTCCTACTCATCACCAAGTGCCTATTATGCGGTTTGGTCTGTCTCGACTCAGACTTCTTCGAAAATTTTATATAACATTTAATCCTTGGTCCAGAAGCATTGTCCAACGAACATAATCTATTACGGTTTGGGTTATTTGGCTTACCCATTTGCAATCGCAGCTGATGTTGTGAGCGCACCGTTTGTACTTGCATATATTATATATTTAGTCGTAGAATTCTCTAATAAACATAGATAAAAAATTTTCCCAAAAACTTCAAAATGTAGAAACTCACGCGAAAACTCTAATAACAATAAAAACTGTTAAAACCTAATGCATGAGCAAAGTGACTTCTGCTATTGGTAACCTACTACGCGAAGGTATCAAAATGGAGCCAAAAATTAACGGGCAATTTTGCAAAAGGTAGAAGATCTCAAGAATTACGCCTAATTCGGAATTATTGGCTTTTTGAAAAAGATCCTATATTTTAATTTTCGAAACAAGCTCATTATGATATTATTTTCATGCGCCCAAGTAGATAACAATCGTGATTTTTTTTTCAGGTTTTGAGACAGACTTCTTAAAAAAGCTTCTATAAAATAAATTTCTCATTGAATGACAATTCTACTTAGAAATTCGATTCTAGGGTTGTCATCTTTAAATATTATAGAGGTGCTTTTAAGATTTTAGGACAAACTTTTAATGATTATCCGTATTCAGATTCAGCACTTTTAAAATTTTCAGAAAAGTTTTGAAAATTTGAAGAAGTTTGCTTTTTTTTTATTGACTGTAATTGTGCAATGCAATACAAAAGGTTTGTGCATCGCACAAAGAAATTGATCTCAAGGAGAAAAATTAAATGGAAAAACAAATTCTAGATATTCTAAACGCAGGTCTAGGGCTTATTAAAGCTAGTCAAGAAGGTCTGGGTAAAGCGAAAGCCGATCTTGAAAAAACGTACTTGGAACTTGTTACAAAAGGAGCTTCCGACAATTCTGAGACGACCGTAAAAATCCGTGAAACCGTTGATAAAGTAATCAATGACATTAAGGAAGTAACTTCCGTTGCAGGAAAGAACTACGAAGAAACCAGATCGAAGATTATTGAAAACTACAACAAAATCACCGAAGAGATCAAAAACAAAATTCCTGAAGGTCAAATCGAAGCTGTAAAAGCAAAAATCAACGAAGTGGCTGAGGCAATTAAAAACACCACTGCTGGAAAAGTTGCTGTTTCTAAATAAGAGCAGTAACTTTCCCTCTCGGGCGGGCTTACTTTAACCCGCCTGAATCCTCTTTCAAAATACTTCCGAGAGAATTTACGGTTCGTTTCAAAATCCGAACCTTCCACTTTTAACATTTAGAAATTCAAAACTACAGAACTTAAAAATTGCAGTATTTTCGCGGAAAATATTTCAGAAACACTAAGAACTTGTCCCAGCTGTAGCAGTAAATATTTTTTCGCATATTTATCATCAAATCGTTTAACCTAGTTAGAGAAAAAAATTCGCAACGATTATTCGGACTGATATTCGCGTGGATACCCGCAAGATAATCTATAAGCTGTTCCTAGTCTAAAAAACAACTCCGCGCAACACTTCCCTATAGTTTATTTTAATCCGGCCCTTATTATACTTATCTGTTGTTCTTTCAACATTTCCTTTTAGAATTACTCTTAAATACGCGATTCTGATCGTTTCTTTGTGGACATCCAAGCCTACATATACTTTTCTTTTCACTCCAATTTCTTCTGCTGGTTTTTTGTTTTGTGGTTAATGCATTTTTTGATTTAATCCGCGTTTTTCGTATCCAAAAGAAGCGCCATTTTGTCTAAAAACGAATAGATATGATTGAAAACATAAAAGACCCCAGCAATTTAAAACGACCTCTCGTATTTGCACATAGAGGCTTCAGTGGAGAATTTCCTGAAAACACAATGATTGCGTTTCAAAAAGCAATTCAAGTGAAAGCCGATTTGATCGAATTGGATGTTACTCTTTCCGAGGACAGGGAAGTTGTAGTCATCCACGATGATGATTTAGATCGAACAACCAAATTGGTAGGAAACGTTCGGAAGTTCGAAGCTAAAATACTCAACGAATTGGACGCGGGTTCCTGGTTCTCTCGAAAATTCAAAAAAGAAAAAATTCCTCTTTTAAAAGACGTATTACGCTTGATCCAAAAATCCAAAACCGATTTGAACATAGAAATCAAATCAACGGCCTTGGACCCCCACATGAACGAAAATTCGATCGAACTTAGTGTTTTGAACTTGGCTCGTCAGTTTCAATTGCTACCTAGAATTGTAATTTCTTCCTTTTCCTGGGAATGTTTGGAAAGGATTCGAAAGCTCAATCAACAAATAAAATTAGGTGTTTTAGTGGGAGACGGAAACGGAGACGTTTCCGAGGCAATCGTTTTCGGAGAAAGGATCAAAGCGTGGAGTATTCATCCTTCTATGGAAGACGCTTCGAAAGAAAATTTAAGATTAATATCAGAAAAAAATTTCCTAAGCGTCGTTTATACGGTCAATGAGGCGGAAGAGATAAAACGTTTTTTAAGTCGAGGAGCGGACGGTCTTTTTACAAATTTTCCGAAATTAATGAGAACATTGGTAGAAAAGAAATTTCGATATTCCCCAAAACGTACAATTTAAATTGCTAAAGGACTATAATTCCCTCCCAAGAATTTTCTATTTTATCTCAAAAACCCTCTCGTACAATATCACAATCTACTTTTGAAATAGATTTAAAACTTGTCCCAAAACCTCAAAAAAATCAACGCATCATTTCAGCAATTCGTAACAAAATGCGAAAGCCTACAGATTACGTCTTTTAAGTAGTTTATGGGCTTTTTTCATTGTTCGATTCCCATAGGAATTTCCACGTCCTAAGGTTTTGGACAAACCTTTAGTTTCTTTCTACCGGATCGATGTCCGTATTGATCCAATATTCATCACCGTAATCGAAAAATAATTCTTCTCCCGCCTTTACCTTTCGGATTGCTTCGAATCTCGCTGTTTTCCAACGAACGGACACAACAAGTTTTACGTTCGGCTTAGAACTATGGTTCATAAAACGAGTATAATTACTTTCCTTTCCCTCTCCGTAAATCCAATGGTCCTTACAAATCCAAAGTAAATATTTCGATTCGCAGTATTTGGAGGAATTTGCAATTTTATCGGTAAGAACTCTACCGGTATAATATCCGATAGTATCTCCTTTGTTTACGTTTTCTTTCGGAAAAAGCCCCATCCCGATTCCAGGAATCGACGAAGCTTTGATCTCAAAGTCTTTTTCATGGAAAATACGGGAACGCGAAATCTTCTTACGTAATTGCATCGTTGAAACTAAAACTCCTGGATACGAACAGAATTTATCTATGATTCCCAAGAGAGTATAAAATTTGCAACTGAATTCTGAGCGCCTGTCTTAAAAGAGATTCTTTATAACTATCTATCTCTTAAGTTTGGTATTTTCCAAGACCAAATCTTCCGCCATAGATAGTTTTCGTAAAAGGTCTAAAAATCAATACTGTGTAATGAAACCGGCTTGTTCTTCGTTCTAAACTTAACGATTGATTAACCCCATAAGATTTCAGTTTATTCATAAAACTTAAAGTAAGACCAAACGACGTTTTACGTTACGATATGAAATTTCCTCTACATTCCGGAAACAGACGACCTCAGGAAAGACCAAAACGACTCTAAAACTTCTTGTCATAGAAAAGCTCGAACGGGAGCTTATTCGTATGGAAAAGCCCTATAGAAAGAATGTCGGAATGGTCGTCTTCAACTCCTATGGAGAAGTTTTAGTGGGAGAAAGGCCAAACTTTCTTGGCTCTTGGCAATTCCCTCAAGGTGGAATCGATGAAGCCGAAGACCCAACTACAGCAGCTCTAAGAGAATTGTACGAAGAGGTCGGAATCGATTCTGGAAAAATTATCGCCGAGTATCCGGATTGGATTCCCTACGATTTTCCGGAAAACCTTCCTCTTAATCGACACCTTCAAAAATATAGAGGGCAAATTCAAAAATGGTTTCTGATCCATTGGAATGGAGAAATAAAAGACTGTAAGCTGGATATCTACGAAAGAGAATTTGAAACGGTTCGTTTTATTCCCATAGAAAATACTTTAGCTACAGTTGTTCCTTTTAAAAAAGACGTATATTATAAAATTATAGAAGAATTTGGTCCTAAGATCCATACCTTTCTCCAGGAAGCGAAAGAAAAACTATGACGGAAGAACGATCCATTTTCATCCCACCGGGAGGCCCCCCCGGTCCGATTCCGGGCTTACAAACGGTTTTCGACGCGGTCGGCGAAAATCGGTTACGAAATCTGGTTTCTACTTTTTACGATCAGATCTCCCTGAGTCCGATTGCTTTTATGTTTCCCGAAGTTTTAGAAGAGAGTAAAATAAAATCCGCCGATTTTTTAATTCAAGTTACCGGGGGCCCCTTTTTGTATTCTCGAAACCATGGACCTCCGAGGATGCGTGCAAGACATCTTCCGTTTCCGATCGATGAAAAGGCGAGAAGAATTTGGCTCTCTTGTTATCGCAAGGCTCTGGACGATTGGGAAGCTGACGTTTCCATAAAAGAAATTCTTTGGATTTTTTTTAAAGACTTCTCGGCATGGATGGTGAATTTGGAAGGCAAAACGGAGGAAGAAGATGGGATCCAAAAATAACTCAAGAGCGAAGATTCTCGTTCGTGGAAAGGTTCAAGGAGTAGGATTTAGATATTACATTCTTCAAAGAGCCCAAGAATGCAGACTCAGCGGGTACACCCAAAATCTTCCGGGAGGAGAAGTAGAAACAATCGTGGAAGGAGATAAGGTATTTATTGAAGACCTCTACAAAGCAATTCAAAGGGGACCCAAAGGCTCCGAGATTAAGGAAGCTTTGATTAGTTGGGAAGACCCGAAAGGGAATTTTAGAACTTTTGAAATTAAAAAATAAACTTCACGAAATCCACTCAAGTAATCCGAACGATAACCAAAAATTCATATTCGTACGTTTCTGTCTCTTAGAATCCATCAACCCGCGTCTCTCCTTTTAAAATTTGGATCTTCCTCCGGAAAAACGAGGATCAAATTCTCATTTAAAAGTTTTTTCAGAGTGTTGATATAAATTGACTTGGATCCGCCATACCTTTAAGACTTTTACCGGAAAAAAATGGCCGTATGATTTCGAATTTAATAGAAGATCTCGGTTTCTTTCGGGTTGTCTTTGAGCGGTCGCTTCGACTTTCAAGCACAGATATGAGAGCATGAGATTCTCGTTTTTTTTACGATCGTAATCCAAACCCCACACTTCTTGCAACAAGCTTTAAAACGAAGCATAACGATTTTATACTATATTGAAATCAAAAATAGTAAAAAATATTTCAAGACACGAATGTTTTTGTTTAAGGTATCTTTGATTCGTTTTCAGAGATTCCTTATTTGATGGGATAAGCACTCGTAAAACGTTTGATACTTTCAGAACTTCCGAATAGAATTAAAATTTCCTTCTCTCTAAATACCGTTCTGGAATCCGCGAGAAAAACGCCACCTTCTTGGGGTTCCGAATCGTTTCCGTTCGATTCCGCTTTTCTGATTCCGACTAGATTGATCTGAAACTTTTCCCTTAGCCTGAGTTCTCTTAATTTTTTACCGTAAAGAAGAGGAGAAATTTCCACTTCGAAAAGACTGTATTCTTCGCTTAACAGGGTCGCCTTTTTTACCCCTTGATAACTGAGTTGTTCCGCCATGGAAGCGGCCGCCCTCTCTTCGGGATTGAACAGATTTTCGATCCCAATCATCTGAAGAATTTTACGATTCAATTCGGAATGATAACGAACATGCAAACATTTTAAATTCATATCTTTTAAATTGTATGCGGTAGTGATCAAGGATTCAAAATTTTCCGCGAGGGCTACAACGATCTCATCCATGTCTTCCAGATCCAACTCTTCCAACGAGGATCTACTGCTCGTATCCACACAAACGGCAAGAGCACAATGATCCTTGACTTCTTCGACAATTTTTATGTCCTTGTCTATCGCCGTCACCTCGTGCCCGTTCTCGTTCAAATAGATTACCAGAGTTTTACCGAAATCTCCCAAACCGATGACGGCGATTCTTTTTTTGAGGGTTTTATTTTTCTTTTTGACCACTATGACACGCCTCCTCTTAACCGACTATGATTGATTCTTCCGGAAATTTAAGCCCGGATTTTTTTTCTTTCGGAACCAAAGCGATCAGTATGGTTAACATTCCGACCCGACCGCAAAACATCATCAGACAAATCAAAATTTTTCCCGCCGAAGTCAAAGAGGACGTAATCCCTCTCGAAAGTCCCGCGGTTCCGAACGCAGATACAACTTCGTAACAGAGATCCAAGAATGCGGAATCTTCGGTGCATGTTAAAAAGAAAATTCCACAAAAGATCAGAAATAAAGATACGAGAATTCCCGCAGACGCCCTGGAAGTGGAACCAGAGGAAATTTTCCTTCCAAAAACTTCCACTTCTTCCTTGCCCCTAATATGATTGAATAGATGAAGTATGGCAACCGCAAGTGTCGTTGTTTTGATTCCACCTCCGGTGCCGTTCGGAGAAGCTCCGACCCACATTAAAAAAAGGCTAACAAACACCATGGGCATTCCCATTTTAGAAACATCTAATGTGTTAAAACCTGCGGTTCTAGTGCTGATCGAATAAAAAAGAGAATGAAACATTCCATCCATTACGCCTAATCCGGAAAGAGTGTTATTCATTTCCAACACGTAATACAAAACCGTTCCGAACACAATCAAACCGGCCGATATGGTAAGAATCAACTTGGCTCCCAGTTCCATCCTTTTGGGATAATCTCCGATCTTCAACATCCAATGAATCAGATGATTCACCGTAGGAAATCCTAATCCACCGAGTACGATCAGAACCATTACTATGGATAAAAACTCTCTTTGGTTCGACATCCAATCGGTTGCAAAACCCTGAGGGAACGTGGAAAAACCGGCATTACAAAAAGAACTCACCGAATGAAATAAAGAGTAGAAGATTTTATTTTTAAGATTCGTTTCACTTTGGTCAGGATAACATACAAAGATCAACAGGACTCCCACCGCTTCTATGAGAAAAGTTTGAGCCGCTACCTGTTTCAAAACGGAGGAAGCTCGTCCCACACTTTCCTGACTAAACAGATCCTTGATCAGAAGTTTGTTTGTAACACTAACCTGCCCCGCCAAAAAGATCGCAAAAAAAACGGTAAGCGTCATAAGACCAAGTCCACCGATTTGAATCAATAACATCAGAATCGTTTGTCCCGTCCCAGTCAGTTGAGAAGCAACGGATATCGTACTCAAACCAGTAACACAAACCGCACTTACAACCGTAAAAAAAACGTCTATCGTAGGAATTGAAACGGCTTGGGCTCTCGGTAAGGATAACGCGAGCGTACCAAGTAAAATCAAAATTCCGAAACTTCCCGTAATAACCAAGGAAGGACTAATCTGTCTGTAATTTAGAAGTTCCGTTTTTCGAATCAATCGAGAGAAATTACTAAATAGAAGAAAGAGTTGACTCAAAGACAAAAAAGCCAAACTTGCATCTTCTCCGCTTAAAGAATTTAAAGTGAGAAATTCATAGATTTCCTGGCTGATGATCTCCTGGAATACGATCAGAAAAACTACGATCGCTTCCGTCTTATGAGTTTTGAGATAACTGAATAGGTTTCCAACAACAAAAATAAACGAAAGGACCTCATAAACCACAAGCGATACCACAATTACGTTTACGAGTAGTCGAATCCAATGCGTCCATTCGTGAGGATAATAAAATCCGTAGATTAAAATCAAAAGACAAAGAGAAATACTTCCGCAGATCGAGTAGTAGATTCTTAAAAGAGGATAAATTTTAGACTGATAAAAAAGAGCTACATTGTACCAAATATTTGATAAATTGAATATTATCTCTTTGATAGAATTCATTAGAAGCTAACGTTAAAAAACGAAATCTCCAGTTTATATTCTCTTCCTGGAATCCCGGAGGCCCCCGCATTGGAGATGGGCAGAGAATTTCCAAAGCCGAGAGAATCTGTGGATGTTGGTTCGACAGGGGGTGACTCGGGTTGGTTCTCCTTTTTCATGGATTCGTATTCTTTCATATCATGCCAAGCATTTGCAAAAGCAAGACTCGTTCCGAAAGTAAAAATAAAAACGGAACCACCGAACGTCTTTTGAAACTTATGCACGCCTTGAACTTTTGCATTGGAAGCAATCGCGTACCCGAAGCCGAGAGTGATTGGAAGAGTCATAAAGAAGATGATTGAAAAACGACGAAGCGTTGTTTCCGTATATTTTTCCTCCTCATGAATCTGATTTTGCTTTTTCTTTTTGTCGGCTTGTTGCGCCTGTCTTTGAAGAATCGCTTCTACATTGATATTACCCGTAAGAGGATTGATCAGATTTTCTTGTTTTCTTTCCGTATTGGGATTTACGGTTCTGCGTAAACCGCCGGTTGACGGAAATGGAGTTTCGAAAGGAATCTGTACATTCTTAGGAGAAATCAAAGCCGGTTTTTTAAAGGCCGGAGGAATCGTATATTCCTGATAAACCTCTCTGGTCGGAGAATCTTTATAGTTTCTCAGGTTGAAATCGTAGGGATCGGAAAAGTCTGTTTGACTCTGAGAAAACAATAAACCCGGATTAAAAAAAGAAAGAATAAGAAAAACAGTCGTAAGTTTGATGTTCGTATAAAAAAGAAACAAAACCAATTGCTTACAAAAATCAGAGACAAAATTCCAAATCTTTTTG
>NZ_CP024871.1:482500-515000 GCF_000306675.2 Leptospira mayottensis 200901116 | reverse complement strand
ACTCATTTTAGAGAAATCTTAAAAACGAGTACCTCACCGGCGCTTGCAGAACTTCTCAACAACATTTCTTTTATGATCTTTACGGAGTTTGCAACAGTTGTGGGGACAACCGCATTAGCTGTAACTAATATGCTTTTTAGTACTCTAAGTCTTTCTTTTTTACCAGGATACGCGTTTGGGATTGCGGCGACCACGATTCTCGGCCAGGCGTTAGGAGCAGGAAAACCGAAACTTGCATATCACGGTGCGTTTCGATCCGCTTTCTTTGCGGCTTGTGTGATGGGAAGTATGGGTCTTGTATTTATACTTTGGGGAAAGGAAATGTTGTCCTTTTATACAAAAGATCTAGAACTGATTGAGGAAGCGTATTCTCCCTTAGTTATCTTGGGAGTAATTCAAATCGTAGACGCTTATCATATGGTGATCGCTTGTGCTCTTCGGGGTGCGGGACTTCAAAACTTCGTTTTCCGTGCTTATACTGCGGCCTCTTATTTAGTGTTTCTTCCTTGCGCTTATTTTCTGGGCATCTATTTGGAAATGGGATCGACCGGATTGTGGTCTGGTATTGTGGTTTGGGTTCTGGTCCTTGCGTCCGTGTTTATCGTTCGATTTCGCAGAAAGGATTGGGTTCACAATCAAGTTTGATCCGAAGTTAGGAATTAACGACTAGTATCACACGGAAGTCTTGCATATTTGCAAATTAAGTTGCTCATCCTGAGGGAACAAGAGTCGCTCAAAATCAATTGCAATCATTCGGTAAGTTCCTAATAAAACCAGTAGTTCCCGCAGATTACGTCTCTTTGGAAAGTTCATAAGTCTTCGAACAGCTTCTTTTGTGATCCAATTCTTATAAGTTCCCACATACTAGGGTTTTGGAATATAGGCTTTTAAACTTTCTTGCCAGATCGGGTTTTCGGGTTTTCCTGGTCTGAAGATGAAAAAAGCACTCATAACCGGAATCACAGGACAGGACGGATCTTATCTAACGGAATTTTTACTCCAGAAAGGATATCAAGTTCACGGAATCGTCAGAAGATCCAGCATGTTCAACCGGGCAAGGATTGAGCACCTTCGTGGGAACTCCAATTTAATTCTGCACTATGGGGATCTTACCGACTCAAGCAATTTAAATCGAATTTTGGAAAAAGTTTCACCGGACGAAATTTACAATCTCGCCGCTCAATCTCATGTGGGAGTTTCCTTTGAAGTTCCGGAATATACCGCAGAAGCCGACGCGGTGGGAACGCTTAGAATTTTAGACGCAATCAAACAGATTGGAGTAAAAAGCAGATTTTACCAGGCGTCCACATCCGAACTTTACGGAAAAGTACAAGCAATTCCACAGACAGAAACAACTCCATTCTATCCAAGATCTCCTTATGCGGTCGCAAAGTTATATGCATATTGGGCGGTTGTAAATTACAGAGAGGCATTCGAAATCCATGCATCTAACGGAATCCTATTCAATCACGAATCCCCGAGACGAGGAGAAGGTTTTGTAACTAGAAAGATCACTATCGGAGTCGCCAATCTACTCGCGAAAAAAGGTGGACCTATTCAACTCGGAAACATGGATGCAAAAAGGGATTGGGGATACGCGCCGGACTACGTCGAAATGATGTGGATGATGCTCCAGCAACCCGAAGCGGACGACTACGTCGTGGCAACCAATGAAACACATACAGTCAGGGAATTTGTGGAAAAATCTTTCGGATTCACCGGAATTCAAGTACGTTGGGAAGGAAAAGGAGATTCCGAAAAAGGATTCGATGCAAAGTCTGGGCAACTTCTCGTGGAGGTAAATCCTAAATTTTATCGCCCGACCGAAGTCGATATTTTGATCGGCGATCCTTCTAAAGCGAGGAAAAAACTTGGCTGGGAACCGAAAGTAAAATTCGAAGAACTCGTCAGGATCATGACCAAAGCAGATTGTGAATTAGTCGGAATAAAACTTTAAAAACACATTCTAATTTTCGAATTAAACAAATAAGGCGAAGTGTCATCTCAATCCGACAAATCCACTTAACACGACTTTCTTTACGAAAAAATTACATGAGGGCTTGTTGACTTTGAAAAACCACATTGAAAAAATTCTAACTTTATAAAGAACCTGTCCCAAAACCTTAAAAGAAATCAGTTACAATCATTCAGTAAGTTCGTAATAAAATATAGAAGTTCCACAAATTAAGTTTTTTTGGTAGTTTACGAGCTTTCGAGCATATTTTATAATTGTTAAGTTCTCGTATAGGCTCCTAGATTCCGAGATTTTTAAGACAGGCTCAAAGTATTTTGGAACCATCACTTGTTCAACTGGATTGGAAATCATCTCAAAAATATTTTAGAACGATTGGAGTCGGCATTCTAAAAAAAGATAAAGTATTTTTGAGATAACTTATAGTATTGAATGATTTCTCAAGGGCCGTTGTTATCATATCAGAGTCTTGTCCAAAATTTTAGGAGGAATTACGATCATACTTGCCAAGTAGTTAACGTGAGTTCGACCCTATCTCATAAAAGCTAATTTTTCCGGAAAAGAATGAAATACTCTTGAAGTATTTTAGATCTATCGCGAATTAAAAAAATGTGGGAACTATTACTTTTAGAAAAATTTTTTAATTTTCTCATACCGAGTTCGCATTAGCATAATAATAAAATACAGTAGTTTCCGCAGATTACGTTTCTTTGAGGAATTATTTATAAATCACCTTTCCACCGTTAAATTCCCGTGGAGTTGAACGATAAGGTTTATGAATGATGCGAGGATCTACGTTGAAAGTAACTTACAATCTTCTACAGCGAAATATTCGAGAATCAATAAAGAGCATTGTATTAGGTTTAAAGGTAGAATCAAAAAATCCCAAATTTTTTCTTGAGTTCGTCTCTAGTTTGTTCCCAAACGACGGTCGTTTTTAAACCTAGAGCATAAGAACGATCCTGATCTCCTGTTTTGAGAAATTGTTCCGCTTCCGCGACTAAGGCCCTTAAATCCTCTAATCCAAAATTAGCGGAAACCCCTTTGGTCTGATGAAGTTCAGCTTGAAGTTCTACGTCTTTTTTTTCTTCCGTGAAACGAACGATACTTTTGATTCGAATTTCCATATTCGTGAGAAGGGACTCAACCATTTCTTTAAGCCAAGCGATTTCATCATCATCGTCACTCTGCTTCAAAGAATCCAATCTATTCCAGTCCACAAGCATATTTGCGACCTCGCCCAAAGTATTTCCTTTTTTCGCATTTAAGAAAAGCTACTTTCCAGTAAACATTACACTTGTTCAAGACATCTTTAAAAGCTTGAATAAAAAAGCCGAACCGATTTTTGTATTTTAGAGCCAAAGTGAGGTCTAAATGAAAATACATCCGACTGCCGTTATCGACCCAAAAACAGAATTACACGAATCGGTCGAAGTCGGTCCTTATTCCATTATCGAAGGACATGTTTCTATTCAAGAAGGTACCGTAATTGAAAGTCACGTAAAAATTTGCGCGGGTTCTGAGATCGGAAAATTCAACCGTTTTCATCAAGGTGCCGTAATTGGAGTAATGCCTCAGGATTTAGGATTTAATCAACAACTTTTAACTAGAACCGTAATTGGTGATCATAATATTTTCCGAGAATACTCGAATATCCATAAAGGAACCAAAGAAGATTCTCCGACGGTAATCGGTAATAAAAACTATTTTATGGGGAATTCCCACGTCGGCCACGATTGCATTCTAGGAAATAATAATATTCTTACGCACGGTTGTGTGTTAGCCGGTCACGTAACTTTGGGTAATTTTGCGTTTATTTCCGGTTTGGTAGCGGTTCATCAGTTTTGTTTTGTCGGAGATTACGCGATGGTCGCGGGACTTGCAAAGGTCGTTCAGGACGTTCCTCCTTATTCCACGGTCGACGGAAACCCAAGTACGGTAGTAGGCCTAAACAGCGTAGGTATGAAACGCGCCGGCTTTTCTCTGGAAGTAAGGAACGCAATTAAACAGGCTTATAAAATTATCTATCATTCCGGAATGCCAACTAGAAAAGCACTTGATGAGTTAGAGGCTTCGGACAACTTGATCGACGAAGTCAAATACATTATAAAATTCTTTAGAGATAGCGATAGAGGAGTGACAAGTCACAGGTGAGATTATTAATTACGGGGGGCGCAGGTTATATCGGAAGTCACATAGTCGCACTCCTTCTTGAAAAAAAGCACGAACTTTTAATCGTAGATAATCTTGAAAAAGGAAATGAAGCGAATCTTTTTTCGGGACCGGAACTGATTCAAGGAAATATTCAAGACGATTTCGTTTTGGAAAAAGCATTTTCAAAACCGATCGACGCAGTCTTTCATTTCGCCGCGTGGAAAGCAGCAGGCGAATCGATGATAGATCCTTCCAAATACGCCTTGAACAACATCAACGGAACTCTTAAACTTCTCGCTTACATGGAAAAGGCGGGGACCAAGAAATTTATATTTTCCTCATCTGCGGCGGTTTACGGTTCTCCGAAATATCTTCCCATTGACGAAAGACATCCAGTTCATCCGGAAAATTATTACGGTTATACGAAACTCGCGATCGAACAAAACCTTAAATGGTACGAGTCTCTCAAAGGATTCAATTTTGCTGCATTACGTTACTTTAATGCGGCAGGTTACGATCCCAAAGGAAGAGTTCGAGGTCTGGAAAAAACTCCCGCAAACCTTCTTCCGATCATCATGGAAACTGCGGCGGGTATGAGAGACGAATTCGAAGTGTTTGGAACCGATTACGAAACTCCGGACGGAAGTTGTATTCGTGATTATATTCACGTAATTGACTTAGCAAAGGCCCATGTTTTGAGTCTTGAGTATCTCGATTCCGAAAAAAAATCTCTCACGGTCAATTTAGGATCCGAAAAGGGTTATTCGGTTTTGGAAGTAATTCGTCTTGCAGAGGAAGTAGTCGGAAGACATATCCCTCATAAAATTTCGGGGAGAAGAGCGGGAGATCCCGCGAAACTTTTGGCTTCTTCAGCAATGGCCCAACGTTTATTGAAATGGGCTCCGGAATACAGTGAGGCCAAAACTCTTCTCAAAACAATGTGGGATGTGTATCAAAATCCGGCTTAAAATCACCGAATCGATCTGCACTCCGGATTTACGGAAGTCACGTATTCAAAAGAAAGGTCTTGTAAAAATTCTCCCCCTGAAAATTTTTCTTTGAATTGAATTTTTCCCTCTTTAAACAATCGAACCCAGTCATCTTGTAATTTGTTTGCGATCGGCGCGTAAGACCAATGCCATTTTTCCTCGTTGTAACCTTTGTTTCCTCTCGAAGTTTTCGGAGTATATGGCTGGCAGAAACCAAACCGTTTTGCGTTTTTAAGCATCCAGTTATAGAACTTTTCTCCTTTTCCACCTTTTTGAAAATAAGAATTCTCTAATGCGTTTAGGTCTATATCCGTTCCCCAATGATGTCTTGAGGTTCCGGGAGCGCTTGAAAATTCCAGGATCAAAGCAACGATTTCCTGGGAAGTTTTTCCTTTTACGGTTTCTCTCATTTTCCTTTTTCCGGAGTATTTTTCCTCCCAGATTCTCTTCTGATCCTTAAAGGAACGAAAAGCAGATACAAGAAACGGTTTTTGTTTTTCTTCCGGATTTTCTCTTTGATAAGCTTGGATTAGTTCCAAGAATTTTTCTAAAACTTCTTTCCTAAGATAATGGATCCTACTTTCTCCCGGATTAGCATACGCGGTTAACATCGCTTCCTGTTTGAAGTCTCCAAGTACATAGGCTTCGTTGGAAACGTTTCCCGTTTGAGAAAAAATCGCACTTTGAACAAAAAAGATCAAAATGGTGGAAAGTAAACTTTTCATACTTACTCGTCAAAATGTAAAACTCAAAGTCTCTTGCAATGGGTTTTTACTGGAAACCGTTCGTAAAATCTCAATATCAATTGGATACGACTCTTTTTAACCGACCATGAGTTCGTTCCAAAACCTTAAAGGAAATCGGCTATAATTTTCAGAAAGTTCATAACAAAATACGGGAGTTTCGGCAAATCATGTCCCTTTGAACAGTTTAGGTGTTTTTAAATATTCTTTTTCGTTGTTAAGTTTTCGTAGAAGTTCCCACACATATTAGGACAGTTCCATAATAAAGATTGAAATATTCCAGAATGTGGTATATTTGGTGAATTCGCTCTTGAGAAATATTACTTTAGAACCAAAGAACTGTGCTTTCGGTCGGGTGCGGACTTAAGAGTTGTCCCAAAAGGCGGGAGTTCCCACATTGGACGGTTTTGAGACAAACTCTTAGTGAAAAATTTGAGGGGGATATTTTCCAATGAAACGATATTTCATCACTTTCCTGATTCCTTTTTTTTCGATTACAAATTGTTACTTTTTCGATAAGGTAGGGCTTTCCACTCCGGACACTGTTTCAGGAAAGGACGCTAAAAACCAAATTCTTACCAGCGCTCTGATCGGAGCAGTCTCGTCTCCCGACGATACGGCGATCATCGCGATAGTTTCACCTCAACTCGCAAAGATAAACGAAAATCGTTACTACAAAAAAGCCGACGTGGATAATTGCGCCAATTCCGCTTTGATCACCAATCTTGTCACAGTAAATATCGGAGGTTTTGCCTGTAATCTAGAGCCGAGAGAATATCTTATTTGGTATGATTGATCCGAGTATCTTGCCGCAAGAGGATTCGAAAGATAGAGGCGCCAAACCTTATTTGACGGCATTGGAGGTTTAAGTATATTCGTTTAGAACAACTAATTCGAAAATAAAAGTCTTCCTTCGCTGAATCTTCCTCGAATTTCCTCTTTTTCCAAATCCCCCGGATTTCCGAACAAGGTAGCATCTTCTCGGGTCAATTCGATCAGTTTGGAATCTTTTCTTAAATCTGCGATTCTAAAATCGGGAAGACCGCTTTGACGAACTCCCATCAATTCTCCCGGTCCCCGAAGTTGAAGATCAATTTCGGATAACGCAAACCCGTCGGAGAAATTTACCATAGCATCCAGCCTTACCTTTGCATCTTCGGTGACCTTAGAGTCCGTCATAAGAATACAAAAACTTTCCTGATCTCCGCGTCCGACTCGCCCCCTCAACTGATGCAATTGAGAGATTCCAAAACGATCTGCGTGTTCTATCACCATCACTGTAGCATTGGGAACGTCGATCCCGACTTCGATCACAGTTGTAGACACGAGAATTTGAATTCTGTTCTTGGAAAATTCCCGCATCACTCGATCTTTTTCCTCGACTTCCATTTTTCCATGAACGAGTCCTACTTCGAAGTCAGAAAAAATCTCGTGTTTCAAATGTTCGTAAGCTTCGATGCAAGATTTGAGATCCACTTTTTCCGATTCTTCCACCAAAGGATAAACGATGTAGCACTGTCTTCCCGAAGAAACATACTTGCGAATGGATTTATAAACTCCCTCTCTTCGATCTTCCTGAAGCCATTTCGTCTGAATCGGCATCCTACCTTTGGGTTTAGATTTAATCGTCAGCAAATCCAAGTCTCCGTACAGGGTAAGACAAAGAGTTCTCGGAATCGGAGTTGCAGTCATCGCGAGAATGTCCGGATTTTTACCCTTGGAACGAAGAGTTTCCCTTTGATCCACTCCGAATTTATGCTGTTCATCTACGATCACCAGGCCCAGTTCGCAGAAGTGGACGTCTTCTTGAAAAACACTGTGAGTACCAATTACAAATAACGTGTCCCCCTTTTTGATTCTATAGAGTTTTTCGTATCGATTTTTCTTGGGCTCTTTACCAACAAGAAGTTCGATTCCTAAAAAGGGCATATTTCCCAAAAAGGAAAGAACGGTTTGATAATGTTGTCTAGCAAGAATTTCGGTGGGCGCCACCATACAAACTTGGACCTGATTATCCATATAACGTAACGCCGTCAAAAGAGCGACTAACGTCTTTCCAGAACCTACGTCACCTTGCAAAAGAACCGCAATAGGCTGATCCCTTTTAGTCAACTCTTCTATTTTTCGAAGTGCGGAATTTTGGTCTTCCGTAAGCTGGAAAGGAAGACTTTTTCGAACCAAGTCAGCCGTTTCCGATTCCGGCAAAGGCCAGAGGACACGTTTGATCTTTTCTCTTTCTTTCTTTTTGTGTTCGATCAAAAGATTGAAATAGAATAACTCCTCGTATTTGAGTCTGTACTTCGCGGCATCCAAGGAAATTTCGTCCGTGGGAAAGTGAATCTCGCGGTAAGATTCCTCTCTTGAAATCAAATTTCTTCGTTTTACGATTTCATTCGGAAGGATTTCGGAAATTCTGCCTTTCAATCTTTCTAAAGCCAAGTAAAGAATTTTTCGAAACCCTCTAGAATCCAATCCTTGCGATTTTAGAACTTCTCCCGAAGAATACAAAGGAATGATTCTTCCCGCGTGGATCATCTCCGGAAGCTCCGCCAATTCTTCTTCCGGTTCTTGTTGTTGACTTTTCTTATTGAGGTTTGCGGAATTTATCGCATAAGTCGGTTTGACCGCGCTCGCCAAAATTTCATAATCGGGATGAATAAGTTGAAACCCTCGAAAATATTCAAGCTTTCCTGTGACAACTAACGTTGCTCCGGGTTGGAAAATTTTCTGAAAAAAACTTACTCCCCGAAAGAACACGATCGAAATCCTTTCGTTGTTCTTCGTTTTAGTTCCGACTACAAACCTCGACTTTTTTCCATGGGCCAGATAAGCGTCTATGACCTCCACGATCAAGGTCACGGTTTCTCCCGTTTTCAAAAGAACATTGTCTGTAAGATTACGATCTAAATATCTTCTCGGAAAAAAATTCAAAAGATCCTGAAGAGTATGAATTCCTATGGACGCAAGCGCTACAGCCTTGGAAGACCCAACCCCTTTGATAACCGTCACAGGTAAAAGAAGTTCGTTTTTTACGCTTGTGTTTTCCGTTTTAGAGACCGAGTTCTTCATCCTTGATTTCAGTCGGAGCCCATTCCAGATTTTGATTTTGCGAATTTATGTTTTGGGTTGATGTTTCCTCATTTAAACCGAGGTAGCAATATCTACATCCGTAAATTCTAGCGTGTCGTTTGATGCCCGGAGAAGGTGGCTCCGCAATTACGGCGTATAAATATTCCATTTTTTGCAAGTATTTTCCGCAGACGGGACAAATTCTGGGTTTAGGAAGATTGGGATCCCAATTTTTACCGTAGACTTTTTTAGGATCTCCGTATTCCTTCGAAACTCCGTTTTGTGCGTCTCTTTTCTTTTCGGCGTTGTCGATTCTTCTCGTATCCACAGAATAAAGAAGATGAAAAAAAACAGCAGCCACTCCCAAACATAATACGACAGTTAAAAATCCAGTCATTGTTTTAGATAGTCCTTGATTTTTGCGGCCATCGTGGGCGGGAGACCGATACCTTTATCCTGCAATCGATGAGAATACTTGTGAAACGAATACGTATGTTGGGAGGTTTGAACAATTCCGTCGAAACAATTTTCGATGGATTCTTCCAAGGATCGACTCAAAGGGATATTAGAGGCGATCTGAAGTTCGTACTTTCGCAAAAGTCTACGATTGACTCCTCTACAAATCGAACGATAAAAGCAGAATCGAATTACGAGTTCCGAATCGGATTGCCCGTTGAGAATGTCCTCTTCAAGTTGATTGAGATTGATACAGTCTACGATTTCGAGTTTATACGCGACCGTATTGTGTTCGTAGGTCACCAGGTTCATAAATAGATGTTTGAATAAGGAGATCTTATAACAATCCTCCATACCGCACTCACCCATTTTCGAATTCTCGCACTGGGTGTACATCACAATATCTGTATCGGATTCGGCGGTCGCTTGACCGAAATTAAGAGATCCTAAAATGTCGAACGCGACTACGTCTCCTCCGAAATTGATCAATTTGGAGAATTTTTTAAAGTCTTCAATTCTTTCCCGAGATATAGTGGTTTCGTGGGACCGGAAATATCTTTTTAAACCGGTAAACTTTTGGATGGTGGGATTGTTTTTAAAACCTGAGATCGTCATTGTCAGACTCTCACAAAATCTTCCGCCGACACCTCCGAATTTTGGCTCAAAAACGTAACCGAAGGAACGTTCCTCTTACAATCAACATCCATTAAGAGGCGAATTCTGTGATCCACCAGTCTATTCAATTTTACGGTTTCCACAAGCCCGTTTTCTAAAAATATTTCGGAGAAGAACCCACCTGGTTGAAATCCGAAAACCGAATCGACCGCACCAAAGTTGGAAGGATTTAAAAAAATGGTTTTTCCCTTTTTGATGATACCTTGATCCTCATGAACGTGTCCCGAAACTACAAGCACGGGGTTGTACTCGTCTAAATATCTTCGGATTCCTTGGGAACCTACGTTTCCGTAATTCGGAATTTTATCCAAAAATCCGTAAGCCGGGTTATGAATGACGACTATATCCGGTTGTTCTTCTTTGAAAAAATCCTCCGGTTCGCTGTAGCTCTTTCCGTTACGATTGTATTCGTGAAACTTAACGGCTAACTTTTCCGGAATTCCGGAAGTAAGGATCGGAGCGCCTCCGTAACCTGCAAACTTATAACCGTCTTGTTCGAAAGTTTTTCTGTGAACGTCTCTCTCATACAAGGCACTGTACTGAAGATCTATATCGTAGTTGCCCGGAAGAACTCTAACAGGAGCGCGGGAATATTTTTGAATGAGAATTTCGATAAGTTCGTATTTTTCCTTCATTGTCTTTGCCGCTTGATGAAAGAGGGTTCTATATTCTTTAGATTTTTCTACTATATCAGGGCTGTATTTTTCGGGAAAACGAATCGCCCTTGTAGCATAATCATACGCGTTGATCTCTTCTTTTTGATCTTTGGAAATTCGATACATTTCCTCTTGGATGGTACAGAATTCAATGATCCGGTCGGTGCTAAAGAACGCTTTGTAAATGATGTCCCCAGAAAAGAGATATAGATCGGCCGTTGTTTGCTGAAGAATTTCCTTCAAACCTCTAAGACCGTCATGGATATCAGTCAGATAGATAATCTTCATTTCAATCGATCCAGAATATCGCCGTCTCTTTTATGCTACAGTTTTAATACACAAAAGCGCTATACACTCAAACTTAGAAACAGGTTATGGAATGTCCAACCTTTCTAAAGATTAGTCTCTCCACAGAAGGAGAAGGGTGTCATGATTTTCGGAAATCGGTTCGATTCGAATGTATTCCGGACCGAAAAAATCAAGAAGCGGTTTGAGAATCGTTCCGGATTTTACGAACAAAAACACGTTTCCTTTTTCAGGGATCACCTTTTGAATCGTAATCTTCCCGGCGAGGTCTGGAATTTCAGAAAGAAAATAATCCATATTCACCGTGATTACGTTTCGGATTCCTGTTAGACGAAGAATTTCTGGAATTTCTTCAACAATCGTTTCCAAAATAAAACGCCGATGAAACTGAAATATTTTCGAAAAAATTCGGATCGGATCGAGTTTTCTGGAAGTATGACTGAACAATCGAAAGGAATGAATTTGAAGACGAACCTGATTTTGCACCACTCGAACGGGAGCCAAGCTAACGTTGTAATCGACCGAATCCGTTTTTAAGAACCGGGACCAGAACAAACCTTTGATCGAAAAGTGCCCGGTTAAAATGAGAACCCCATTTCCAGAATCGAACTCAAGAGATTCGAGAGGATCATCCGATTGCAAAATTTTTTTCTTCAAAATTTTATTCAGAGAATGGAGTTTAAGAGTGATTTTATAATTGCTCTTTTGGTTTTCGCTTGAATGTCCTGCAAAAAAATCGAACGGATCGAAACCTATGAGTTTCCTCAAATTGAACATGGGAGATCAAAAATAGTTTGCGGGTAAAGAAGAGTAAACTAAATTATTGAGTCGGAAATGGTTGTTTCGAAATCGTTTGGTGGAAAATTTTTTCGACTTCAACCTCACAATAGGAGTCTTCATGAAAATTGGAGTGATCGGATCGGGAAGTTTTGGAACCGCTTTGGGAAGTCTTCTTGCAGATAAGGGGTACGAAGTCACCCTCTGGTGCAGGAGTGATTCTCAAATCGAAAGTATCAATCGTAATCATATCAACAACAAACATCTTCCCGATTTTACGCTTCCGGAAAAACTAACGGCAAGCAAGGATTTAAGAACCGTCGTTCAAGGGAAGGACATGATCGTATCTTCTCCGCCTTCCCATGCGTTGACCGAAATTTTAAGAGAGATTAAGGAATACCTTCCCGAAAAAGTTCCTATCGTATCCGCGAGTAAAGGAATCGAAAACGGAACACTTCGTCTTGTATCCGAAATTTTCGAATCAGAACTCCCCGGAAAATACCACTCGTATCTTTCGTATTTGTCCGGGCCTTCCTTTGCAAAAGAGATCATCCAAAAAGTACCCACGATCGTAAGCATTGCTTCTAGGAACGAAGCGACCGCTCGTAAGGTTCAGGAAATATTCAGCTTTCTATATTTTCGAACCTATTGGACTCCGGATGTGATCGGTGTGGAAGTGGGAGGTTCTTTGAAAAACGTGATCGCATTGGCGGCGGGAGTCAGCGATGGTCTCGGCTTCGGTCAAAACACAAGAGCTGCTTTAATTACAAGAGGATTGAACGAGATTACGAAAATCGGTTTGAAGCTGGGCGCCGATCTGATGACTTTTCTCGGACCTTCCGGAATGGGAGATTTGATTTTGACTTGCTGTGGAGAACAATCTCGGAACCGTACGGTCGGTTTTCGTTTGGGAAAAGGAGAAACCTTGGAACAAATTCTCTCCAGTATGAACGAGGTCGCGGAAGGAATAAAGACTACTCAAAGCGCATATGAACTTTCACAGAAGCTCGGGATCGAAATGGCGATTACGAACGAAGTTTATAAAATGCTTTACGAAGGCAAGAATCCGAAAGAAGTTGTGAAAGACCTTATGAAACGCGATCTAAAGAGAGAAGGCGTTTTAGTTTGATCAACATTGAAGCTTCTTTTCTTTAAATTCCGTTTTTGTCTGCTCTTGAGTCTTGTATATTCTCATTCGATTGCCGCTCAAACAAAGCAGGAATTCGGATGGGCGAAAGGTGCAGACGGTTTTTCTTTCAATTTAAACGGAAGAACCGTCTTTCAATCGAATTCCGAAATCAACTCCTTTCCTGAGAATTCAACTCTATTAGAAAAGACTGATTTTCTCTTTCTTGCGGGAGAGTATTTCATCCTCAACAAGGACGTTCGTCGTTACGAGTCTCTATTAAACCTGATTACAAACGCAGAATCCGAGCTCGTTTTGGGGGGTATCTTCCTAAGAATATTAAAAGAATTGAATTTTAATTCCAAAGAGTCCTCCCGCAACTTGCTAATTCAGTTTTCCAAGAACGAAAGTTCTTTATATCTCAAAGAATTGGCAAGAGGTTTCGAGTCCGCTGTGTTCGAAAAAAAATCTCCGGCAAATCTTAAATGTTCCAGGAAGGCGGTTTATTATTCCCTTTGTAAAACTCTACGTCTGAAAAAATATCTTTCCGATTTTTCTCCGAAGGCGAAATCATATCAAAGGGAATATTTGAATCTAAACCGAACGCTTGCTCCGTTCCTCGAAGATCCCGAACTAAAATACATCCCTTTTTTGAGTAATATCATCTACAACATAGCGGATGAACTCGCCGAACTCGGACTTTCCAGAGAAGCTGTTCACTTCCAAAAGATCCTCATCATTTCCGAAAATTTGAGTGGAAGAGTCATCGGCTATTCATATGAAAAACTTGCTTACTACTATTTGATCGGAGGGGATTTTATTTCCGCAGAGAAAGTTTTGGATTACATTCTCAAATATCGTCCCGACTTAAGAACCTCTTATAAAAATCATTTGTATCTAAAGTTAGGCACTATTGCTTATCTCAATCAGGAATATAAGAAATCTTTGGATTATTATTTGAACTTGGATTTTTTAGAATGGTCATCCACGATTTCAAATCCGTTTTTAGGGGAACCGATTTCGATCAATAGCGCAAGGGATTTGATTTCTATGGCGATCTGGAGATCGAAAAATTCGTTTAAAGCGGTCGATGCTCTCAAATCCGTTTCCACTCCGAAAAATTTAACCGAAGACGATTTGTTTACCCGACTCAGAATCGTACAAATCCTGATGAATGACGAACCCGAGGTCGCGGGAAAAATGGCGACCGAAATCACTTTCTTAGCGCAGAGTAAGGGTTGGAAAAGAGTGGAATACGCCTCTACCTTACTGAATGGATTCATTCATTACAAAAAAAACGATCTCAGAAAAGCGATCATAGAATTTACGAAAGCGTACGGAATTTTAAAAACCGCGGACCCGGTTTATACGGAAGAATGGATTCGGCTTACCGGCTTGTTCTATTCCCATAAAGAATCCAAATCCTTAAAAACCGTGAAGAGCGCCTTAGACCAAGCGGTCGCGATTACGATCCATAGAATGCCGGATGATATGCTTCTTCAATTGAAGAATTATCTTCCGGTCGTTTACGGTGTGCGGGAATTTACGGACGCCGCAATCAACTACTATGCTCTTCACGGACATACAACAGAACTTCTGGGTTTTTTGTCTCGCTTGGAACAGAAAGAAGCAATGGGGAATACGGTGTATCCAAATGCTCTCGTTTCCATAATCGACACTAGTCGAAGGATTTCTTCGTTTCGAGGATTTTATCCGGGACCTAAAGAACGTTTGAGTTCAAGTCGATCCGAAATCCGAAAAACGGAAGTTATGCGACTTTTAGAAGAATTTGATCCATTTCGAAATCAGGAAATCAAAAAATCCCGCCTACCCGTATTGAGCGTTTTTGTAAGAGACAAAAGAACTTATATTTTTTGGAAACCGGGCAACTCTCAGGAATTAGAATTGAAAGAGATTCCTTCCGAGTCCGCCTCTTCGTTCACTGTTCAAGTCATATTAAAATCTTTGATCGAGTCCCTAAATAAAAAAAACAGTATTCAAATTTACTTAAACGTTTCCGGAATGGAATCCTTCGATTATCTCAAAAAAGAATTTCCGGACGTAGATTTTAGGTTATTTACCAAATTCAGTAGAAGGGACGATAAAATTAAATCGGAACGTATTTACATATGTGATTGTAAAAATCCAGATCAACTATCAAGTTCTAATTTTCAAAAAGTAAGTTTCACACATTTTGAAGGAAATAAATTGCTCGTCGGAAATCGTTCGATGATGGTTTGGAACTTGAAGGTAGAAGATAATTCTCCCGAAAATTTAAATGAATATTCTTGGAGTTGTGGTGAAGAACAGATTCGTTTTTCAAGATTACACAGACGTTACGACTTTAGAAACACTCCGCAACGACTGATTTTTACGAGGGATTCTTTGAGCGGAAACGGTTGGAAAGGAAGGTCAGAAGACTTTTTGGATTGGGTTTCTTTTTGGATCAATTCCGGAGTATATAGAATGTATTACGTTCCATCTTTGAACTTAGATTCAGAATCGGACATAAACCTTTTGGAAAAACTTTCCCAGGAAACGAACGAACCGGGCGCCTCGTTTCATGGAATTCGAATTCGAAAACACATGGAATGAATTCGAGAAGCTGCGTTTTTTCAAAACGTTAGTCCCATAAAATCGAGTGTTTTTTCTTTTAAACGATCGACATTTTTCGACAATTCAAAGATCCTATCCAGTAAAATCACATGGACGCCGAAGGTAGTCAGTTCAACATTCTAACAATACTCAATTGCCGTTCCTCAAATCCAAAAATAGGGTTCATTTTAAATTCTCACTATCTTAAATTTCATCTGATCTTTGTTCTCCCACAATGGAATTAATCGGTTTTTTTATCATCGTACTACTTATATTCGCCAATGGATTTTTCGTTTCCGCAGAATTCGCTTTGGTTTCAATTCGTCCATCCCGTTTGGAAGAATTGATTAAGGAAAATAAACCTCTCGCGCTCGTTACAAAACGTGCCGCTCAAAAATTGAACGACATGTTGTCCGTCTGTCAGGTCGGAATCACAATCGCCAGCCTTTTGTTAGGTTGGGTCGGCGAGGGATACGTTTCAAGATGGCTTGTTTTTCTTTTAGAAATGTTCGGGTATTCCTCAAGCGAGGCGACAATCCACGGTTTGGCGATTACAGTTTCGTTCACGATCATCACGTTTCTTCATATTCTTTTGGGAGAACTTCTTCCTAAAACGATCGCAATTCAGAATACGGAAACAATCGCTCTTTTTATCAGCATTCCTTTATTCTTCTTTTATTATATATTCTATCCGATTACTTTTTTCTTAAACGAATTGACTTCCTTTCTTTTGAGGTTGATGGGAATTCAAGCCAATAAGAGTAGAATGATGCACTCCCCCGAAGAATTGATGATTATCATAGAAGAGCAAAATAAACAGGGGAAGATCGACCAGGAAGAATTTCAGATCATCCAAAACACGTTCCAGTTTTCGGAACATCAGGCAAAGGACGTGATGACTCATCGTTTGAGTATCATAGGGATTCCACACGATACTATGATGGATTCCTTGATTTCGATTATCGCGGAACATCATTTTTCGAGATATCCGATTTACGAAGGCAATACGGATAAGATTATAGGAATCATCCACGTTCAAACATATCTTACTTGGTTATCCAATTCCAAAAAAGGAAGAAAGGAAAAAGTAACAGCCATTATGCAACCTCCGATTTTCGTCCCCGAGGGTCTTTCGATCGAAAAGGTGATGCAAAAACTCAGAGAAAACAAACAGCATATGGCGATCGTTATCGACGAATACGGCGGAGTTTCCGGTCTTCTTACTTTAGAGGATATCATCGAAGAAATTTTCGGACAGATACGCGACGAAACTGACGATCACGAGACAGACCCGTTTCCCACACAACATTCCGATAGTTTTTCGATTGATGGGGCAGCGGAGTTGGACGATTTGAAAGAAATTCTCGTAGGCGTTCAAGAAGAAGAGATCAAGGACATTCGTACGATTGCGGGTTTTATCTTAGGTCGTTTAGAAGATATGCCGGAAGAAGGTTCCACGATTACTTTACAATCGGGAACTCTTACCGTTGAGAAAATGGAAGGGAATAAAATCCTTTCCGTACGTTTTACGAGAGTCGGCTTAGGCAATAAGGTTCAGTCTAAGAAATAAAATCGGATATGTCTATGTCCAATTCTGGAAAAGAAATACTCATTGCTGTTTCAGGAAGTATAGCAGCCTATAAAGCTTGTGAGCTCGTGCGGAATCTCACGAAACAAGGCTATCCGGTAAATGTGATTATGACCGCACACGCGACTAAGTTTGTCGGTCCGATTACGTTCGAAGCAATGACCGGCAAAAAAGTTCGGATCGACGAATACGAACAGGGAATGGCTCATATCGATGCAAAAAATTCCGCCTCAGTGATTGCAGTGGTTCCCGCAACCGCGAACATCATCGGTAAGATGGCAAATGGAATTGCGGACGATCTAATAACTTCTACGTATCTTGCGGCAAATTGTCCGGTGATCGTAGCTCCGGCGATGAATCCTTTTATGTATGCTCATCCGGCGGTTCGGAGAAATTTAAAACGTCTAACGGACGACGGAGTAATTCTCGCGGATCCTTCCGAAGGTGTGGTCATTTGTGGAGATGAAGGTTATGGAAAGTTAGCCGAAATTTCTTTGATTCAAAAGTTGATTTTGGACGTGCACCAAAAAAATTCTTAAATAAAGAGAAGTCAAAGTGGGATTTTCCAAGGCTATCATTACATCCGGACCGACGAGAGAATGGATCGATCCAGTTCGATATATTTCGAACGCTTCTTCTGGTAAAATGGGATTTCACATCGCGGAAGCGACCGCAACGTGGATCCCCGAGGTTATTTATATTCACGGCCAGGTTTTAGAATCTTATAAAAGCCCCGCAGGAACTAAAAGAATCTCCGTGGAAACTACTTCCGATTTATGTGATGCAATCCTTTCTGAGATTCAAGCAGAAACGATTTTGATTATGGCGGCGGCTCCTGTGGACTTCCGTCCCCTTAAAAGCGGAGAATCTAAAATTAAGAAAGAAGACGGAAATGAAACCCTTCTTCTCGAACTCGTTAAAAATCCGGATATCCTCAAAACGGTCGGTTCCAAGATTACAAACGAAGGTATTCCAGGTTGTTGTTTGGTCGGTTTTGCAGCGGAAACGGATTCTTTAGAGGAATACGCTCAAGCCAAACTCAAAAGTAAAAATTTAAATTATATTATAGGGAATTACGTAGGGAAGAACGAGAAAGGCTTTGGCGAAGTGGATACGACCGTGTTTATTTTTTCCGCTTTTGGAAGAGTTGCGGAAATCGGTCCTTTTTCCAAAGAAGTCGTTTCTTGTAAGATCGTAGAATTTTTAAAGAAGGAAACCGAAAAATCTTTCGTGAAATTATAGTTAGGCGTAATACCACAAAGGACATTTAAAAGAGATGAAACATTATTTAAAAATATCATTCTTTATTTCTATTTTTCTCGTTTCTCTTCGATTGAATAGCGAGTCTTTTATCGACAAACTTAAAGAAGGTGATTTAATATTTCAGGAAACTTTCTCACAACAAGGCAAGGCCATTAAAATAGCCACCAAATCGCGATATACGCATGTCGGAATAATTTTTAAATACAAAGAGCAACTGAGAGTCTTAGAAGCGGTTGAGCCGGTAAAAATTACTGAAGTCCGTAATTTTATTTCAAGAGGAAAAAACAAACATTTTGTAATTAAAAGGCTAACCAATTCGGAAACAATCCTAACTGATGAGAAATTAAAATTAATGAAATCCATCGGGGATAAATATATCGGAAAGCACTATGACATTTATTTCAATTGGTCTGATGAAAAAATCTATTGTACAGAATTAGCTTGGAAAATATTTAAGAAAGCATTGGACATTGAACTCACCGAAGATAAGAGATTAAAGGATTTCGATCTAAGTGATTCAACGGTTAAATATATGATGAAGAAGCGGTACGGAGAAAATATTCCGCTAGATGATTTTGTCGTATCTCCGGCTGATATGTTTTTATCTAAGAAATTAAAAACAATTATGGAAGTGAACTGAGTGAATGGCACGGCCTTTGTATAACTTCGGTTTTTCGTTCCGTATGTGACTCACCGTTTTTGCTTGCACTCGCAACTTCAAGACACCTATTCCATTAGGTGTATGACGGCTAATGGACTTTTGAAACAGAAAAACGCATTTCATTTATATAATTCATTTTCGTATTTAGTCATCCCTGAAAAAGAGTTACAATAGCGAATAACGCAAATAAAATGCTATCCAAGGTGAAAAACTTAAAAACAAAATCCCCATAAAACATCCAGAAACTACATAAAAGCCGGTGAAAATGAAACCAGAAGAAAACTCAAAACAACAGAATTAAGGAGAACTATTTCGAAATAGATTGGACCAAATCCTGGATCCTAGACACCCATTGTATCAAATCTCAAATAAGATAAACTGGGAAAAGTTTGAGAAAGAATTCGGAAAATACTATACAGAGAAAACCGGGCGCCCCGGATTACGAATCCGTTTGTTAGTGGGACTTCATTACTTGAAACATGCGTATAACGTGTCTGATGAGAAGGTAGTAGAAGGCTATTTGGAAAATCCGTATTGGCAATACATTTGTGGAAATGAATATTTCGAACATGATTTCCCTTGTGATCCAACGAGTTTAGTAAAGTGGCGGAAACGGATAGGTTCCGATGGGGTAGAGAAATTTTTAGAAGAGACGATCTTTTTAGGCCAACGGGAAGGTCAGATCAAAGATCCAGAATTTAGAAGAGTGAATGTTGATACAACGGTTCAGGAGAAAGCGATTACTTTTCCAACGGATGCAAAGCTGTATCATAAGAACCTGCCCTAACTAGTTTTTCTTACGAAAAAAACTGGTTAGGAACAGAACCTTGCAGCTTAATTTTCTGATAAAGTAAACTAAAGTTTTGATACACGTTGTAGAATGCGACAAGTTTTAGTAAAAGAAGCGTCAAAAGAAAAGATCCAATTAAGATAAAGTTATAAACGCAAGAGTAAATTAGCATTCATTAAACAAGGACGTTACTTTCATGCAAAACAAAGTAAACGTGCCAATAAAGAAACAAAACGATTAAAAACGTATTTGGGCTGTGTAAAACGGGATATAGAGAGAAAAGTAGAAAATCCTAATAGGCGACTTAAATCCCTTTTGGAAATCTCTGAACGAATCTTAACACAAAGTAAAAATAGCAAGAATAAAATCTATAGTATTCATGCTCCGGAAGTGGAATGTATTTCTAAAGGTAAATCTCATAAGAGGTATGAGTTTGGTTGTAAAGTGAGTTTAGTTACCACGAGTAAATCTAATTGGATTGTTGGAGTTCAAGCCTTACATGGCAATCCGTATGACGGTCATACTTGGAAGGATGCCATCAATCAGATGGAAAAGATCACCAGCGTTCGACCTAAGGAGTGTTATGTGGATCAAGGTTACAAAGGAACCGATCATCATCCGGAAGATGTTCAAGTTTATCTTTCCAATAAAAGCAGAAAGAAAATGACTCGTTGGGAAAGGATGTGGACGAATAGAAGATCTGCCATTGAACCGGTTATTTCTCATCTGAAACACGATCACAATATGATTCGAAATTTTCTCAAAGGTAAAGAAGGGGATCGTATCAATGCGATCTTATCCGCTGCTGGGTTTAATTTCTCTAAGCTCATTCGAGCTTTTTTTGTTATTTGGGAAATCTTATCTCTTCATCGTTTTTATTTTCAATTTGAATCTTGTTTCTTTTCGTCAAAAATCTCAATTTTTCAGGGACGACTAGGTAGAATTTCATTTTTTTCGTAAAAAAGAATAAATTGAATGCAAGGTTTTTAGCGCAATTTATAGACTCTTTTAAAATTTCTATGCAAAAGATCCAGGCGGAGTTAATAAATTTATGATTCAGATCTTTTTGACATCCGAGGTGATTGGAAATTTATTGACTATAAATTATTTCAAAAATATCTGAGAATGAACAGCGTTTTAAATAAGGATAAAGTATTTTTAAGATAGGTTTTACTATATTTCGATCCTTAGAGACAAATACTGAGTTTTCTGATAGCCTAGCGGCTTCAAAAAAGCCTTACCGTCGGTGAGAAAAATTACGTGTGCCCGATTTTCTTTACGACTTCTTAAACTAATCCGGCTAGTTTTTCTTGATCTTGGGCAAGAAGAATTACGGATTCGCAATAAGTTTCCCAATCGGTCCGTCCGGAAACAAAATCGAGATAAACGGATTCCAATAAAAGAAAAAACATGAACCACCTCTTTTTTACAACATCGAACCGATTTCGGATTTTCCTTGAGTTCTTTTTCTTATGGTAGATAATCGGGGAACGTCATTTAGTGTTCCTATGTCTCTTGCCCTTTCCGAACTTCGAATCCGAACTCTAAAGCAAACCTTAGAATCTTCTAAAATACCTTTTAAATCGGAAGTACGCCTAGACATCCTATCTTCATTTAAGATCGGCGGAATTTGTCCGGTGGTTGTCGAACCTGAAAATTCGGATCAGGTCTTGGAAGCACTTTTTATTTTTTACAAATCCGAAATACCTTGGAAAATTCTTGGAGGAGGTTCGAATCTTTTGATTTCGGATCATCCGGATAACTTCGTCACTTTGCGTCTGTCTGGTAAATTTAAAAAATTTGAATCTTTAGGAGAGGGAAAATTCCGAATCGGATCCGCGACCAACACTACGCCGACATTTCGACAAATTTCACAATCGGGTTATACAGGAGCTGAGTTTTTAAGTACGATTCCGGGATGGACAGGCGGAGCGGTGATCCAGAATGCAGGTTGTTACGGAGGAGAACTTTTTGATTTGATTCAAACCGTTGAATTTTTGAGAAACAACGAAGTATTCGTTCGCAGTCCCTCTGAAATCAAACATGGCTACCGATTTACGGAATTTTTAAACGAAAAGGATTCCATCATCTTAGGAATTGAAATCCTTCTCAAAGAAGGAAATTTAGAGGAAATCCAAGCGTCGTTAAAAGATAAAAGAGATAGAAGAAATTCTTCTCAGCCTGAAAACAAAAAAAGTGCCGGCTCTGTCTTTAAGAATCCCAAAATTTTTCAAGAGAATGGAAAAGAAATCAAAGCTTGGGAATTGATCGACCAAGCCGGTTTGAGGGGACAAGTAAAAGGTGGGGCTCAGATTTCTCCCGAACACTGTAACTTTATCGTAAATATAGGAACCGCAACCGCTGCGGATGTGAACTATCTAGTCGAACTCATTTTAGATAAGGTCTTTCAGACTACCGGAATTCGTTTAAATCGAGAGATAGAATACTTCGGTGATATACCGTGATTTTGCATTTCGGAGTTCCGCCCTGAAAGTTGTTATACTCAAAACCATATAACAGTACCCAATATTTTGCACCGAAACAAGACTTTAAAATAAAAATTATCTACGCCGAACTCACGTTAAACTAACATCTTAACGCACATATTACTAACCTATCCACCAATCAGGCTGATTGGTGGATAACCGATTTTTCATTAGAACTTTGCCGAGCTTTATTTAGAATTTATGAATATAAATTTGCTCACTTTCAGTAATCTATTTTTTGAATAGGAGTCCTGTTCCTTAAGAACTCATGCTTTCTAGGAAAAAATGAAGCTATATCCTGATAGAAATCTGTCTATTTCTTTTACATCAAACTCAAGTACGATTACGGAAAAATTTCAATCTTTAGAAGAATACATTGAAAGATCTGCTTCGTGAATTAATTCATCCAGTTTCTGAAGGGAACCTACAGACATACCCCAAGTAAAATTAAAAGGAGGGTTATTCTCTTTACATTTTCTCAAAAGAATTGACATCGCTTCCTGAAATCTATTCTGGGTTTGAATGATCTTTTCCTTATTCTCATTTTGAAAAAGAATCAAAAATTCATCCCCTCCGATTCTAAAAATCTTATCCGTTCCGCGAATAACATAACGTAAAACATTCGCAAAATGGCAAAGGACTTGATCTCCCACCTTATGACCGTAGGTATCGTTGATTATTTTAAAATCATTTAAATCGATAAGAGCAACTAACGCAAGATGATCTTCCACTCTTCTATCGGACCATTCATTCTTAAGATGATTCAACTTATTACGATTAAATACTCCCGTTAAGGCATCTCGAAATGCGAGAACCTTCGTCTCTTCGAATTGATTGGAATGCGCCAAGGAAATCGCCGTAAAATCTGCAATTGTTTGAAGAATGACCAAATCTTCCGGAGTAAAAGAGGAACCATCAAATCGATTTACTAATTCAATGACTCCGTAAACTTGTCCCCTGAAAATCATAGGAACGGCAATGATCGTTTTCGTTTCAAAACCGGTTCTTTCATCGACTCTTTTGGAAAATCTCGGGTCATTTCTCACATTCTCCACGAAAATCGGAAACTTCGTTTGAACAACCGAACCGGCGATTCCTTCTCCAGACTTCAATCGAATATTCTTAATACGATTGAGTTCAAGACCC
This sequence comes from Leptospira mayottensis 200901116, assembly GCF_000306675.2. Classification (NCBI taxonomy): domain Bacteria; kingdom Pseudomonadati; phylum Spirochaetota; class Leptospiria; order Leptospirales; family Leptospiraceae; genus Leptospira; species Leptospira mayottensis. Next base: position 491,548 of record NZ_CP024871.1, on the reverse strand, counting down.
TCTGCGATTAGGAAAAATAATTCCCCGGAATTCTCATCGTATCGCATAAGACTCCAGTTTTCAGGACTGAAAAACAAACGAACTTCTTCCATGACGGCATCTAAAACTTCTTGTTGTTCCAAGGAAGAAGTAATAATTTTCCCGATGGAGGAATATAATTTTACCAGCTCTGGCTTCGAGTCTTTTATAGTCATTTGCGTTTCTTGCCCTTTCGGCGAATCGGTCATCATTGTTTTTTATTTGAGTACAACTTTTATTTTAAGAAATTAAGGCGTTATGTATCAAAAAAAACTACTCCTTGAAACGACATTTTAAGACAAAATCCAGAAGATTTTTTTGATTGATTAAAGATATTTTTAGAAAAAACCATCCAATTTTTATCTCATTAAAAATCTAAGATCGTCTTAACGAAACTCCGTTTTTTTCGAGGAAATCTCTAACCATACAGATGTCTATTCCAAAATTTATCTACCTATATTCTAACGCCGTTTCATGTCTTTATAAATTATTTTCGGATTAGATTTGAGTCATTTTGCATTTCGCTTTAAAAAATTGCCCTTAGGTGTTTGATTTTTGAAGAACTTCCCCTCTTTTAAGACGATTCATAAACAAAGGCTTTGCACATTGAAATTTAAGTGCAACGAATCGATAGAAATTTTTCCGATCACCCTTTCGCCAAGCCGAAAACAAAACCGCATCTATCCCCGTAGCAACCTTCAATTCCCCATCTTTCGATTTTTATTTCCAAATCCGTTTATCTTATATTCGATATAAAATCCTTCCGTATAATGTTTTGAATTTCCTTTTAAAAAAGCGATAGTGACCGTCGTTTTTTCGTGAAATCATATGTTCAAATATAATTCCTTCTTCATTGGCGTATCTTTTCGTCTTGGGTTAAGAATCTATCGTAAAACTTTAAGATGTGAAACTACTGCAAGAATTTAACAATGAAAAAGTCTGTTCGAAATACCCAAGAGACGTAATCTGTGGGAACCCCGGCTTTTTTCTAAAGATTGCTGATTTGTTGTAAAATTTTGAAGCAGACTTTGAATACGACTTTTGTATTTTATACACTGTTTGTAAGTCTTGAGCAAAATCCGGGAAGATACTTCATTTTATCCGAGCAAAAAGTTACTTACACGTATACAATAGTGTATTCATTTTGGTTTTGAGGGGCACTCAATCTTCGTAATCTGGTTCTACGGACTTCTTTAAAAATTCCTTCTATTTCTGTATTTCCGGGACGCGCCCTAAAGGCTTACCGAACATGATATAAAATTAAAGTTATCCTAATCCGTCTTTTTTAAAAGTAAACTATCCTCGAATTCAGAACCTCTGTGCGGAAACGCCTGTTCATAAAATAATGCGGCAAACAATTCGAAATCTTCATCGGTCGTTAACGAATTTTCTTCCCAATATTCATTTCTTCGTTTGATCAATACAGAAATCGTTTCGTCTTCGAGTGAAAATTCCTCTTCCGCTTCGTTAAGTTTTCGAATCAGCCAGTTGAGATTATAAATCGTGTAAGGCCCCAAAAATTCCAGAGTAGCGACCGTAGGCTCCCATTTCATCAAGGCTTCCGTATGAAACAAAGGAATCCTCAAATCGTAGGGATCCTTTGTTTTTAAAAACTGTTTATAATTTATCGATATTGATTCTAAAAAAGAAAACGTATTCATATAACTGTTTCGAATCAGAGTTTCTTTTTCCGGATAGCGAAACATCACGTCTAAAACATCTACGAATTCTTCTTTGGAAATCGCATCTTTTAAAATAACGTCCGCGGGTCTTGGAATCGGATCGATTAACTTTACAAATAAATATTTTACTTCGTAAGCGAATCTGGATTCTCGAGGAATATAATATTCGATCCAAATCGGTTCTTTATAATAATGAATGAGTTCTCTTTTGGGAAGATCAGGAGTTACGTTTAGGGACTTTAACTTCTTAACGTCGTCCGTGATTACTTTTTTTCCCTCAACCCTCGTTCTGGATTTTTTGATCTGTCGTAGTTCCGACTTATTCAGTAAGGGTTTGGGTTTGAACGGCTCCATAATATATATATCGGTTTTGAAGAAATCGAATCTAAATTCAAAATCTACGATAAAACTTACGCTCCTACCGCACACAATGCTGTATGGGAACAACTTCCTTCGAATGAAAAACTAAAAGAAAGATACAACCCAAATCCTTAGAAAGAAGCTAAAAGGATTCATCATTCCAGAATCCATAAAACGAATCCTACCAAATCGATCCAAAATTACAAAAGATGGATATGAGTTGATCTTCCATTCTTTCAAAAGGGAAACATTTGCGGGAATGACTTTAAATCGAAGATCTTTTTCCCGTATGTATTGATTCAGTTCCTCTAAATTTTCTCCTTCTTCGACGCTTACAAAGGAAAATCGGGAACTGTTTTCCAATTGACGAGAATACCATTTAACTAAAGGAAGATTAAAGGAACAAACTCCGCACCAAGTTGCCCAAAAGTAAACGACGGTTACTCGACCTTCGGAATCATATCTTTCTCCTTCGAACGATTCCATACCGTTGATTGAAACAGACGGTTTTAAATCGGACGCTTTGAAAATCGAAAGTACAATCGTAATCGTTAAAAATAACAAAATCCAAAGCGCGGCATTCCCGCTCTTTTTCAGAATTTCCTTCATATCCCTTAAATTCGTCTTACTCTGGGGACGTTACATCATTGTTTCTCTTTCTGATGAAATGTTCCGACAAAAAAATTCGGTTCTAAAATCGCTTTTAAAACTCGTCCCAAGACCCATCGAAGAAGATGTAGAGCGCCAAGACTGCGCTTTTGAGTTCGGAGACTGTTTCGTCGAGCGCCAATAGAAGCAAGACGTTTTAGTTTTTAAAACAATGTAGGAACTCCTGCAATTTTAAGCTGTCAATACGACGTAACCTGTAGAAACTCCCACATTTTTTTTAAAACTTGCCGGACGTTTAGAAATACTTTCTTCAGGTTTTAGGACAATTTCTTAAGAAACATAAATCTCCATCGTTGATTTTTCGAATGGATTATATTTTTTCGGACGAATTTTTCGGAGCGAACTTCAAAGATCAAATCGGACTCCCTTTCCGAAATCGGAATACATAATCGTTATCACCAAAGCGACCCAAATCAAACCGGCAAGTAAAACTCCCCAATCAGAAAGAATCGCCTTCGTAGGATTGTGTCCCATATTCTTGATATAGATGATATACAAAGATCGAAAAATCGCATACACGACAATCGGAATCGTATAAATCAAACGGTCTGTTCCGAGGTTAGCAATCGTAGCAGGGCTAGTGACGTAAAGAACATAACTCATCAAAGTCATCGTAGCCACTATTCCAAGCATCATATCAAGGAAACTAGTTGAATATTCGTCTAAAATTTTACGATGCCCTTTCGCACTTCCTTCCAAAATTATGAGTTCGCCTCTTCTTTTGGAAAATCCCCAAAAGAGCGCGAGCATAAAAGTACATAGTAAAAGCCAAGAGGAAAAAGTCACGTGAATGATCACCGAACCTGCAATCGCACGGATCACGAATCCTATGCTGATACTCATCACGTCCAAAATCACCATATGTTTTAAAAATCTGCTGTAAAGCACATTGAACATGAGATAAAAAGCAACTAATCCGAAAAATAGTGGATGCAATAGATATGCCATGATTAAGGACAAAGGAAGTATAATTGCCGTAATAAAAAGAGCAAACGAAGGATCCAACTTTCCGGAAGCTAACGGTCTATGTTTTTTTTCGGGATGTAACGCATCTTCCTTACGATCCAAATAATCGTTCAAAACATACTGACAACTAGCAACAAGTGAAAAAAGAAAAAAAGCTGAGATGACTTGTTGCACCGACTCCGGATCGGTCAGCTTCTTAGCGAAAATAATGCCCGCAAAAATGATTACATTTTTGATCCATTGATGAATCCGGAGTAATTTCAAATATTGTAAGAGCATACTCGGTTATATTCTGGATAATCCTTCAAATCATCAAGGAAAATCCAGGATCCCACCGAAACATATCGAAAGAACTTTAAACAATATCAAATCGGTAAAAGAGGTTTTATCAGACTTCGGCTTCTCGTTTTATCTGGATGAAATCATCTCTCTACTGATTTCGATTTAATAAAGCGCACGAATGGTGGGTTTGCAATATATAGATCGAGAATTTTTATCCCACCTGAATTTTCAATCCGTCGTCCTTTCCTCCCAGATCTCCCAACCCGGAATGACCCGTAAACGCAATCAAAAGCGTGAAAGTTCCGACTCTTCCCATGAACATTAAAGCGATGTAGAGAAACTTTTCTAAGTCGTTCGTATAAGCCGTCATTCCCAGACTTAAACCCACAGTTCCAAATGCGGACATCACTTCGAAAAAGATAGTTTCGATTCCGTATTTGTTTCCGTTTGCAAGGGTGATTAAAAACATAAATACGACCAGAGAAATGGTGGCAAGAAAATAGATTCGAGTGGAAATAGCCACCGAATTTTTAGAGACGTCTTCTCCCCAAGCTTGTACTCTCGCTTGCGGCCTAATTACGTTTTTCAAATATAAGATTAATATAAAGAAGGTGGTGATTTTGATACCTCCTGCGGCTCCTTGAGGACCTCCTCCGATAAACATCAAAGCACAAAGAAGAACGTAAGTCGCGCTTCGGATTTCGGTGACATCGAACGTATTAAAGCCCGCGGTCCTTGAAGAAACGGAAAGAAAAAAGGAATTGAACAACTTCTCCGTAAATCCCATTTTTCCGATCGTTTCAATATTATTGTACTCGATGAGTAAAATTGAAATTCCTCCGATATGAATCAGAATCAAAGAACCTAATACGATGATCGCCATCTGCATTCGATTCGCATCTCCGAATAACTCTTTTCGATATAGTTCCAATCGCTCTTCCAATCGTACGGAAGTTGTAATGATAAAGATATACCAAGTCGGCGGATCTTCTCCTAACAGAACCGTCCTTCTCATCATAAAAGTTTCCGTGACCGCTTCTATTTTTTTCATGAACTTCTGGATAATCTCTAAGATCGACTTTTCAATAAAGATAATCACAGGAAATCCTATTCCGCCCATCACGATCAGAAACTGAATGATGAGCAAACACAAAGGATCTTTCGCCAAAAAACTCAAATCGTCCACGATGGAAAATCCGGCGTTATTAAAAGCGGAAACAGAAGTAAACACACTTAGAAAGAATCGACTCGGAGTTCCCGGAAGACGGTCCGTCTCGGGCATACAAAAATAAAGAAGACCAGCACCCACTGCTTCGATTGAAAGTGAAATATTAAAAAGAGATAAAAGCATTCTTCTCACATAAAATGCTTCGGCTTCAGTCTTATTCTTTCCAGGAAGAACAACTCCTGAATGTTGTTCAGATTTTTTATTCTGCATTCTTTTTGCGAAATGAGCATCCGTCGCTTCGTAAACAAAAGAAGCAAGACGAGTACTCCTCGACAAACCTCTAACAACCAATACACCGATCAGCACTGTAAATGTGATGATCCCTAACCCCCCGATCTGAATTAGAAACATCATAATCAATTGTGTAGAGCGTTGGAATTCCGACAATAAAACGGGAGAAAGCCCCGTGACACAAATTGAGGAAGTGGCTAAATATAAGGAAACCGTGTAACTCAAGCGACCGGACTCTGAAATGAAAATCCCGAAAGAACCGACCAATATGGCAATCGCGAAGCCAAAACAAAGAGTTCTAGCGACGGACAACAAAAGAAACACTTTTGCAATCCTATTTACGTTTCGCTTGATAAATTTAAGCGGCTGCATCAGTTTTCTATTCGGAGCGGGTTTCAAAAGCCTAACGTAAAAACGTCATTTCGTGTTTTGTCGAAGACGCAAAAGTTCATACTTTTTGAAAACCATTCCTAGGCAAATGAAAAACACCTTTAAACGGTCTGACTCCCTGATTTGAGTTTACAAAACCGCTCTTTTTTGGAATCTGGTAAATTGAGAGATTTTTTTTAAAATTCTCGACCGGTGTTTTCACCGAAAAAAGTATCTGCAATCTTTTATAAGAGGAATGGCCATGAGCACTGCTGTTGCCGAATTCAAACCGAGCGAAAAACTTCTAAAAACCAGAAATATCGGAATTTCCGCCCACATCGATTCCGGAAAAACGACCCTTACTGAAAGGATTCTATTTTATACGAATCGAATCCATGCTATTCATGAGGTTCGTGGAAAGGATGGAGTTGGCGCGAAAATGGACAGCATGGATCTTGAAAGAGAAAGAGGGATCACCATCCAGTCCGCCGCGACCTATTGCCAGTGGAAAAACCACACGATTAACATCATCGACACCCCGGGTCACGTTGACTTTACCGTAGAGGTAGAACGTTCTCTCCGTGTATTGGATTCCGCGATCCTCGTACTTTGTGGAGTTGCCGGGGTTCAGTCTCAGTCGATTACCGTGGACCGTCAGATGAGACGTTACAACGTTCCTCGTGTTGCATTCATCAACAAACTCGACAGAACGGGAGCAAACCCTTTTCGAGTTATCGAACAACTCAAAGACAAGCTGAAACACAACGCTGTTCCCGTTCAAATTCCTATCGGTTTAGAAAACGACCTAAAAGGAGTCGTAGATCTCGTTACGATGAAGGCTTACTACTTTGAAGGTAAGGACGGAATGGACATCCAGGAAAAAGAAATTCCGGATGATCTCAAAGAACTTGCGAACAAAAAGCACGAAGAACTTTTGGATGCGGCTTCTATGTTCTCCGACGAACTTACCGAGGCTCTCCTTGAAGGAACCCCTACCGAAGAGATGATCAAAAAGGCAATTCGTACAGGCACTCTCGAACTCAAAATGACCCCTGTGTTTATGGGCTCCGCTTTTAAAAACAAAGGTGTTCAAAAACTTTTAGACGGAGTTTTAGATTATCTCGCAAGTCCTGTGGACGTTAAAAACAAGGCTCTCGACCAAAACAATAATGAAGAAATGATCACTCTTGAGTCTAATTACGAGAAGCCTCTGGTTTGTCTCGCGTTCAAACTCGAAGACGGACGTTACGGTCAGCTCACTTACGTGCGTGTTTACCAAGGGAAACTTTCCAAAGGTATGACGATCTACAACATGTCGAATAACAAGAAGCATAACGTAGGTCGACTCTGTCGGATGCACTCCGATGAGATGGAAGACATCGATTCAGCGGAAGCGGGTGATATCATTGCTCTTTTTGGTATCGATTGTGCTTCCGGAGATACGTTTACCGACGGAAAACTTAAAGTTTCCATGGAATCCATGTTCGTTGCCGCTCCGGTGATTTCTCTTACCATAGAAGCGAAAGAATCGAAACACTTAAACAACCTTGCAAAAGCGTTAAACCGTTTTACCAAGGAAGATCCTACCTTTCAAACCCATGTAGATCCGGAATCCGGACAGACCATCATCAAAGGTATGGGAGAACTTCACCTTGAAGTTTATATCGAGCGTATGAAACGCGAGTACGGAGTAGAACTCATCACGGGAGCGCCTCAGGTTGCGTATCGTGAAACAATCACGTCCAAAGCAGATTTTGACTATACTCACAAAAAACAAACCGGTGGTCAGGGACAGTTCGGTCGTGTTGCGGGTTATATGGAACCGATCCCTCTCGAAGAAACTTTAAATTACGATTTTGTAAACAAAGTTGTGGGTGGTGCGATCCCAAGAGAATACATTCAATCGGTGGACAAAGGATTTAAAAGTTGTTTAGAGCGTGGGTCTCTGATAGGGTTCCCTATCATCGGAGTTCGTTGTGTTATCAACGACGGCGCTTACCATGATGTGGATTCTTCCGATATGGCATTCCAAATCGCGGGCCGTTATGCGTTTCGCCAAGGATTCAACAAAGCGAATCCCCAGATTCTCGAACCGATTATGAAAGTGGAAGTTGACGGACCTTCCGAGTTTCAAGGAGCGATCCTCGGATCGTTGAACCAAAGACGTGGTATGATTTTGAACACAACCGAAGAGGACGCCTACTGTAAAACCGAAGCAGAAGTCCCACTCGCGGACATGTTTGGATACTCTACCGTATTACGTTCATCTACTCAAGGAAAGGCGGAATTCTCTATGGAATTCTCCAGATACGCTCCAGTTCCAAGAAATGTTGCGGAAGAATTGATGAAAAAATACAAGGTCAACAATAAAGACGAAGATTGATCTTAGAGCAAAATTCTCTTTTCTCGAAAAAAGGGAGCCAGAAAAGGCTCCTTTTTTTTTCCTCCGAGCCTTTCCTAAACGAGCTTGATCGGAAAATCTGCCGATATTGAAAGCAGTGGTCTTTCAGCGCTTTGGAATTCTGACGTTTTTTTTAATCCTTTCTCGGATCTTTGCGGCAGGATCGCAAAATGTTTCCCTTTACACCGTCCAAAAGGGAGATACATATTATTCTTTAGGAAAAAAATTCAAAGTCGATTATCATAAGATTATGGAATGGAACGGAAAAAAGGACACGAATTCATTACACCCCGGAGAAATCTTAAAAATTCAAAAACCGACAGCACTAGAAAACGAAAAACTCGCTTCTAAAAATACAAAATCGATTTTTAAAAAGGAAAAAGTCGTCGAATCCTCACAACAACCCATTCTTAAATTCCCTTTGAAAAACCGTCCTCCTATACAAAATCATTTTACAAAACTCAGTTTTGCTCCCCACAAAGGAGTTTTATTCAAATCCTCCAGACACAATAAGGTTCGTCCGGCTTCTCCCGGAAAAGTATTGGTCGTGGATGAGATGGAAGGATACAAAAAATACGTGATCATAGAACATAAGAATGGCTATTCTACGGTGTATGCGAATTTAAAAACCGTATCCGTAAACGAAGGGGAAACTGTAAATTCCTCTAAGGTATTAGGCTCTTTGGAATCCGGAAAAGGGCTTTACTTTCAGCTCAATCACGGTAGCTCCGCGATCGATCCAAGCTTACAAATCCGCTAGACTTAAACTTCAAAAGATATGGAATACGAACTCGTAAACGCCTGCATTGTAACCAAGGACCGATGGATTCCAAACGGAAGTG
>NZ_CP024871.1:437500-477500 GCF_000306675.2 Leptospira mayottensis 200901116 | reverse complement strand
AAGACTGCTCCAAATCCATAAACTACCAAGACGATGTAATCTGCGAGAACCCCAGCATTTTATTACGAACTTACCGGGTAATGATAGTTTATTTCATTTAAGTTTTTGGAACAGACCTTTAGTAAAAAAATCAGATCGCGGAACTTCCTCGTTCTCCAGTTCTGATCCGAATCACATCCTCAAGAGGAGTAATAAAAATCTTTCCATCTCCGATCTTTCCGTCTCCGGTTTTTGCTGCCTTTAGAATAGCGTCCACAGTAGGCTTTACAAATTCGTCGTTAACAGCAATTTCAAGACGAACTTTTCTTAGAAGATTCACTTGATATTCGTGGCCTCGAAAAACTTCGGTTTTTCCTTTTTGTTGGCCATATCCCTGAACATCACTCACGGTAAGTCTGTAAATTTCATTCTTCGTTAATTCCGCTTTTACCTCTTCCAATTTATGAGGCTGAATGATAGCAACGATTAATTTCATAGAATCTCCTTATTCAAAATCCTTCGGTAGTTAATTAAAGAATATAACCTTTTTCACCGTGGATCTCCGAATCCAAACCGGTAATTTCTTTTTCTTCCGAAATACGGAATCCAATCGTTTTATCGATCAGAAATACAAGAATCACAGACACTATAAAAGAATACGCTCCAGTTGCGATGACACTGATTATCTGAACCAGAATCTGATCTCCTCTGCTTATAACGCCTGCGCCAAGAGTGAGAGTAAAAACTCCGGTAAGAATAGCGCCTAACGCACCACCCACTCCGTGAATTCCAAAAGCATCCAAACTATCATCGTATCCGAATTTTCCTTTCAAAAGAATCGCACCGTAGCACACAGGGCTTACGAGAAAACCCATGATAATGGCACCTTGAACGCCAACGAATCCGGATGCAGGAGTAATCACAACTAAACCTGCAACGATACCGGAGGCGGCTCCAAGAGCGGTAGCTTTTTTTGTATGAAGGTATTCGATTACAAGCCACGCGACACCGGCAGCCGCAGGAGCAATCAATGTAACTAAGAATGCTCTTGCCGCGATTCCGTTTACTGCAAGACCGGAGCCGGCGTTAAAACCGAACCAACCGAACCAAAGTAAACCGGCGCCAATTAAAGTGTAAGTAAGATTATTAGGAGCGATCAGAGAACCTTCTCCTTTTCTTTTTCCAAGAACAATCGCAGCAGCAAGACCTGCAATCCCGGAAATCAAGTGTACTACGGTTCCTCCCGCAAAATCCAAAGCACTCATTTTAAAGAGCCAACCATCCGCCGCCCAAACCCAGTGTGCAACCGGATCATAAACAAGAGTGGACCAAAGAAAAATAAAAACTATATAACCGCCGAATTTTACCCTTTCAGCAATTGCTCCCGAAATCAGAGCAGGTGTGATCAATGCAAACATTCCTTGAAAAAGGAAGTGAACATATTTGGGAATCGTCAATTCCAACGTTTTTTCATCAATTCCATTCAAGAAAGCGAGATCAAAATTTCCAAAATAAGGATTAGTTCCCGAAAACGCAAAACTATACCCAAAAACTGTCCATTGTAGAGTTAAAACTAAGATCGCCACAAAACTATGCATCATAGTCGAAAGAACGTTTTTAGATCTTACAAGACCGCCATAAAATAACGCTAATCCAGGAATCATAAAAAACACGAGAGCCGATGCAACGATCATCCAGACTGTATCTCCTTTATCCGGTACGGCGGGGGGCGGAGCTACAGTCGCTTCTTGTCCAAATACGACAAATGGAAGAAGTAGAAGAAGCAATAAGATTAATCTTTTAGTCCAATTCATAATCATTCTCATCCCAATCAATTGATACCTATTACTTGCAAAATCGATACCAACTAAAGAATAATTTAAGAATTTTCAGAATATGAAAAGACTACTCTGGAATATAGTAGATCCTGCATTTCTTGAAAGAAGAGCCAAATACAAATCGAAACTAAGACTAAAACTATAAAAATTCCAAACTTCGAATGAATTAAATACTTCAAATTGCCCAAAAAATAAGCAATTTTTGAAATTTTGCTATTTCTCTATAATAGATGCTAATAAAATCCTAAAACTGCTAATATTCTAATGAGAATTCGGTGTAAGAAAATCAAAATCCGTCTCAAATCTGAAAACTCTCACGAAATCAGAGCACCATCACTCACTATCTTGGTCATCACAAGTAGGGAACCCTTCTTCACTGCGAAAAAGTCGCTTTTAAAACTGCAAAAAGAACATAAAGACTGTGGGAACTCCCGCGAAATCTCCACGTAGCGTTTCCACAAGCTTAAATCTTGTTTTCGAAGTTTGACTAAAAGTTCATTTTTTGTTATGAGTTTGATTTCTCGTTCTCTTTTGATTCGAAGAAATTTCCGGTTCGACTTATCATCTTTATAAAGGATTTTTAAAATTCGAACTTTAGAAATTAACCGATTTTTCCACATTCGATTTTTACAAAAAGGTTATATACATTTAAAGATGAAACTATCCAAAGTATAAATGCGTCTTTAAAAAGGATATTCCCCTTAAAGCAATGTCAAAAACGAGAAGCAGGAACAAAAAAGAAAGTAACTTATCCGATACATTTCTAGTTCAATCAATCGAATTGCAGTTTAAAAATTCTCTACATTCTGAAAATTCCATAACGAGGATATTCCGGCATTTTAGAATGGTCCGCATAAAGAGCGATTCCTAAAATATCTCTCGTTTTGGCGGGATCGATTACCCCATCATCCCAAAGCCTCGCAGAAGAATAGATGCAAGAAGATCTACTTTCGTAATCGTCCAAGATTGGTTTACGAAATGCAAACTGCTCGGCTTCAGAAAGTTTTTTGCCTTCTCTTTCCAGTTGCTCCATCTTTACCGTTAAAAGGACATTTGCTGCCTGCTCTCCACCCATTACAGAAATTCTTGAATTCGGCCACATCCATAAAAATCTTGGATTAAAAGCCCTTCCGCACATTCCATAATTTCCTGCCCCGTAAGAACCTCCGATTACTACCGAATATTTAGGTACAACGGAAGTTGAAACCGCATTCACCATTTTGGCACCGTCTTTTGCAATTCCGGAATTTTCGTATTTTTTACCGACCATAAATCCGGTGATGTTCTGAAGAAACAAAAGAGAAATCCCTCTTTGATTACAAAGCTCAATGAAATGCGAAGCTTTAAGCGCACTTTCCGAAAATAACACCCCGTTGTTTGCGATAATTCCAACCATCTTTCCATAAATTTTTGCAAAGCCGGTCACGAGAGTAGTTCCATAATATTTTTTGAATTCTTGAAAACGAGATCCATCCACGATTCTCGCAACGATCTCTCGAACGTCGTACGATTTACGAATGTCCTTTTGTATGATTCCGTAAATTTCTTCGGAAGGATATAAGGGTTCTTCCCAACTGATTCCTTTTACATCAACGTTCCCCGCATGATGCAAAGTAGAAACGATGTTCCTTGTGATCTCAATCGCGTGCGCGTCATCTTCCGCATAGTGATCCGTCACTCCGGAAATCGTACTGTGAACCAAGGCGCCACCCAATTCTTCCGGCGTAACGATTTCCCCGGTCGCTGCTTTTACAAGCGGAGGGCCGCCTAAGAAAATCGTTCCGTTCCCTTTTACGATAACGGATTCGTCGGACATCGCAGGAATATAAGCCCCTCCCGCCGTACAACTTCCCATGACCACGGAAATCTGCGGAATCTTAAGAGCAGACAAATTTGCCTGGTTATAAAAAATTTTCCCGAAATGATCCTTATCGGGGAACACTTCGTCCTGCATCGGAAGAAAGGCTCCTCCAGAATCTACGAGATAAATACAAGGAAGAGAATTTTGAAGAGCGATCTCCTGTGCTCGGATATGTTTTTTTACAGTCAGAGGATAATACGTTCCACCTTTTACAGTCGCATCGTTCGCGACGATTACACAATCGATTCCGCAAATCCTTCCGATACCGGTCAAAATTCCCGCTGCGGGAACACCATCAGGATAAACACCCTCCGCGGCCAGAGGAGAAAATTCCAAAAAGGAGGTTTCCGGATCAATCAAGGAAGAAATCCTTTCTCTTGCGGTAAGTTTGCCTCTTTCTTTGTGACGTTCGATTGCTTTTTCACCACCGCCTAACTCGATTTTACGAATTAGTTTGCGTAAAGATCCCACCTTCTGTTTTAGATCTTCAAAATTCTCTTTATATTCCGACGAGGACGTGCGTATTTTGGATTCTATGATTTCCATAAAACCCTCCGAATTTTTATTTTTTTACTTTAGATTCGTATAAAATACGAATCAACTCTGTTTCGGATAACGTGAGCTCTCTGTTTCTTCTCGCCATAATTTTTCGAGCATCTCTCAAAAATAGATCGAGAATATAAGATTGCCCCGATTCCGCCCAAGTAAACGGAGAAACATATCCGCCGATTCGAGAAGATACGACGTTCGATCCGAAATCAACTACGGTTCCCGTATTCAACATCACTCCGATCGCGATCTTACAATAGTCCGAAATCACGGAACCGAACTTGATGGAACCGGTGATACATTCGTCGTTCTCTTCCCGAATTTTTACGACACCGTAATTGTTTTTTAAATCGGATGTGGTCGCAAGTGCACCTATATTGACCCAACTTCCAAGAATGGAATGTCCTAAAAATCCTTCGTGGTGTTTGTTTGTAAAATCTCCGATCAAACAAGTTCCCACTTCTCCACCAATTCTACAAGTAGCTCCGACGCTCGTTGCTCCGGTAATCCTTGCATTATCGATTTGAGAATTCGGTCCGATATAAACAGGCCCCTCGATAAAGGAAAAGGAAGTGATCTTTACATCCTTATCCACGATCACAGGGCCCGATGTCGTATCAAATACAACTCCAGGATATATGACAGCGGACGAGTGCACATGAAGATGTTTGGATTTTCCGACAACGTGAAAGTGATTCGATTTTACTTTGAGTTTTCGAATCCATTTCTGAACTTCTTTACCGAGTTCGAGATCGTCTTCTATATTTTTTGCGGTTCCGTCGATTAAATTCCACGGTAAACAAGACTCAGGCGATAAAATCAAGTCCACGTCCTTTTCATCATAAGGAAAAAGTTTCGGATTTCTTTCTAAAAAAGCCTGTTGAAAGGTAGGATTCGAATGCACATAGAAAATCTTTGCGTCTGGATGAAGTTCTTTCGTTCTTTGAACCGTATTCAAAATTCCATTGCGAATCTCCGAAAAAGATCGAATGCGCGTCAGAGAACGTAAACCTGCAGGAATCTCTCTTTCATCGATGAGAATTCTCTGAACCTTCGGCATAAACTTACTCTACGGTTACGGACTTAGCCAGGTTTCTGGGCTGGTCCGGAGGACAACCCCGAGCGATCGCAGAATAGTATGCGAGTAATTGCAAAGGAATCACATTCAAGATCGGACTTAAGATCTCGGAACATTCCGGAATTTCAAAAGAATAATCCGAAAGAGATTTCGCTTCTTGATCTCCTTCGGTCACAATTGAGATGATGATTCCTTTTCTCGCTTTGATTTCTTGAATGTTGGAAACCATTTTCGTATAAATTTCTGACTTGGGAGCGATACAAACTACCGGAACTTCGCTAGTAATGAGCGCGATCGGCCCGTGTTTGAATTCTCCGCCTGCGTAACCGGATGCGTGAATATAAGAAATTTCCTTTAACTTCAACGCACCTTCAAGTGCAATAGGATGATTATAAGTTCTTCCTAAAAATATAAAATCCTTTGCGGTCGTAAAATGAGAAGACATCTGTTCGATCTTATTCGCCTGCGCGAGAATCCGATCTATCTTGGCAGGAAGTAATTTGATTTCTTCGATGAGAATTTTTCTCTCTTCGTCGCTGATAAGCCACTTGAGATTGGCCATATAAATTGAAAATAAAAGAAGATTTAAAACCTGAGCTGTAAATGCTTTCGTACTAGCAACTCCGATTTCGGGACCGGCGTCGGTTCGGATATAGGAATCCGATTCCCTTGCAATCGTGGAATTTACGTTGTTCACGAGAGAGACCACTTTGATGAACTTAGCCTTTGCTTCATGAATGGAAGCTAACGTATCCGCGGTTTCACCGGATTGAGAGATTCCCATAATGAGAGTATCTCCCTCTACGACCGGATTCCTATAACGGAACTCCGAAGAAGCCTCCGTATCGGTTTGAATCTTTGCAAAATTTTCAAGATAATGTTTGCCGATCATTCCAGCATAATAACTGGTTCCTGCCGCTTGGATGATGATTCTATTGACTCTGGAAAGTACGTCCTTATTTAGTTTGATTTCCGGAAAAACAATTTCACCGTTGTCTAATATTCTTTCTTGGATAATTTTACGGAAGATTCCTGCTTGTTCATAAATCTCCTTGATCATGTAGTGAGGATAACCGCCCTTGTCCAGATCTTCCCAGCGGAGTTCCTGCTTTTTGAATACGGGAGTGAGCTCTTTTCCTGAAAAATCGAATAATTTGAATTCGTCTTGAGAAAAGAAACCCCATTCTCCGGAGTTCACGTAATACACTTCTTCGCAGTTTCTGGTAAGGGGAGAAATATCAGAGGCCAAAAAGTATTCCCTCTTCCCTTTTCCGATTAAAAGGGGGGCCCCGTCTTGGGCGAAGTAAACACGATCGGGTTCAGTTTCAAATACGGTGGAAACCGCCCACTTTCCGTGGACCTTTCCGAAAAGTTCTAAAAATGCGTCCTTGTTGGACTTGCCGTTCTTTTTACTTTCTTCGAGCAAATGAGGAAGAACTTCCGTATCGGTTAAACTTTGAAATACATGCCCTTTCTTCTTTAACTCACTTTTGAGTTCGAGATAATTTTCGATGATTCCGTTATGCACAACTGCAACGGTCGAGTTGGAATCTGTGTGTGGATGGGCGTTGATCTGATTCGGCTCTCCATGAGTCGCCCAACGAGTGTGCCCAATCCCAACGTTTCCAGGTGCAGGAAATTCGCGCAAGTAAGCTTCCAAGTCTTTGATCTTCCCTTTCGCCTTTCGAACCAGAATATCGCCCTGATCCAAAACCGCAATCCCGGCCGAATCGTAACCTCTATATTCGAGACAGATTAGACCTACTACCAGTACTGATTCTGCATTCTTTTTACCGGCATAACCGACGATTCCACACATATTCAGGCATTCTCCATGAGACTTCCCGTGCGGTCGAGCAGAGAATTAAGATCTTTTTTGGTCCTCGCTTCTGCTATGACTCGTATGATCGGTTCCGTGTTAGAAGGACGAATGTGAATCCAAGAATCCTCAGAGGCCAAGCGCAAGCCGTCTAGAGTTTCTTTGGAAAAAGCCGAAAATTCTTCACTGAACTTAGAATAGATATCCTGGAGATTTTTTACCGCCACTTGGAAACTTGTTTTTTGCATATGAATGGCAGGGAATTCTTCTAAAATAGAATCGATTTTTTTTCCCGTTATTGCCATTCCATTTAGGATATGTGCGATTCCGGAAAGTGAATCTCTTCCAAAAGAAGCGATTGCGGGATCGATGACTCCTCCGTTTCCTTCTCCACCGAAAATCGATTTTTGGCGAAGCATTTCGGATACTACGTTCGCTTCCCCAACTTTAGAACGAGAAACGGGAACACCATATTGTCCCGCCACGAATTCGTTGATAAAACTTGTGGAAAGATTTACGACCAGGTTGGCCTTTTTAGGCATCTTCCCCAACGTGAGAGAAAGAAAACTCAAAGGAAGAGTGTATTCTTCGGAGATCGCTCCTTTTTTCGGAGTGAGAACGACAAGACGATCCGCGTCCGGATCCAGAGCAAAGCCAATATCGGCACCGGAAGATCTCATCTTTCGAGAAGTTTGTTTGAGCGCGTCCGGAGTAGGTTCCGGTGGTCTTGGAAAAGTTCCGTCCGGACTGCAATGCAAAAGGATCGGCTTACATCCGAGTTTTCTCAGAAGTTCCGGAACCAAGGCGCTTCCCGCTCCATTGACTGCGTCTACGAGAACCTTGTATTTTTTCTTTCGAATTGCACCGACGTCCACTCGTTTGAGAACGGACTCGATGTGTTTTTCAGACCATTCTTTTCCAGAAACGATTTTAGAAGAAGGTTTGTATTGAATTTGTCTATAGGATTGATTTCGAACCGTGTCCAGAATTTGTTCCAAATCTGCCGCTCCAGTAAAGAATCCGCCTGGACCTATAAATTTAAACGCGTTCCACAGGATCGGATTGTGAGAGGCACTGATCATGATTCCGCCTCCCGCTTTGGAAAGATTAACGACCGCTTTTACCGTCGGAGTCGGAACAATTCCGAGTTGTAGAACGTCTTTTCCCATCGCCTGCATCAAACCTAAGGCAATGTTTTCGATATAAGGCCCGGAAGGCCTGGAATCGCGACCGATTACAATTTTAGATCCTTCAATCCAAGTACCAAAAGCACGGAGCGCATCAAAAATAACTTCGGGAGAAAGTCCTGTGGGAATGATTCCTCGAATCCCAGAAACGGAAACCATGAGATCTGGATGATTGAATACGAAAGCATTTGTATTCATAAGTTTTAGAAAAGGTTAATTTCTCCGGAAAGAGTATATGGGCGATGACAGGATCGAACTGCCGACATCCTGCTTGTAAGGCAGGCGCTCTACCAGCTGAGCTAATCGCCCTTTATCATTCCGTAGTTTTAAGCTGCTGCAGATACTGTGTTGAGGCGTTTTGCCATTCTACTTTTTTTTCTATCTGCATTTTTAGAATGGATTAAATTTGTTTTTGCAGCTTTATCTAAAAGAGAGGTATACTCTATAAAAAGAGCCATTGCTGCTTTTGGGTCTTTTTCTTTGATGGCTTTCAAAACTTTTTTAGCCTGAGTTCTGAGCCTGGACCGATTCTGGGAATTGGCCGCATTTCTGCGTTTCGTTCTCCGAATGTCCTTTTCTGAAGACTTGATATTAGCCAAGGCCTACACTTCCTATCGAATAAGTTTTTCCAGCTTTTCCGTACCCTAACTTCTGTCAAACGAATTCTTCTAAAATTCCACACCGATTGAAAGGTTTTAAAACCTCTACGAGCGACTTCCGGAACCGGCACAAAAGGGAAGACAAAAATGAGGCAGAATCGTTTTGGAAATATTTTTTTGACCATTTTATTGGATCGGGACTTTTTTTCCCGTCTGCAAGAAGAAGAAATAGATCTTTCCGAACTTTTAGAGTTGGGAGTTGTATTTCTAGAGGACTTTGAAAAATCGGGGAGGTGTTTTTTGTCGACTGAAAGAGAAAAAATTTCCACCTCGTTATTCATTCGGAAAAGTTCTTATTTACAAATTTTTAATTATTGTTTCCATAGTTTTCGTTCGTTTGATTCGTTGATGGAAGAGATTTTGCATAACGTATATTTGGATTTTTACTTACGTTTGAATCAAAAGTCGGATTCTCTTCTTCTTGACAAATATGGCGTATTCTATCCCGAAAACTTTCTTCAACATAATAGTATCATATTTGAGGAAAAATCGTCATGTTAAAACGATCCGAATACATCGAAATCGATTCCATTTCTTCGATAGATCCTAACGCACTTTCCTTAGGTCAACTCAGTCAAAAATTTATAGATAAACAAGGGAACCGCTTTGCTCTTCGATTTAATCGGAATACCCGAAGAGCAGAATTCGTGAGGATTACTTTAGAATCTCCGAATGAAGCTCAAAAGCACAAACACGTTCCCCATTCGACTCATCATAGCCGACAAAGTGTAAAACAGGTTACATCTCTTTCCGTACAAAAAATCTCTTCTCTGCAGGAGATTATGACCAAAACCCAGGAACAATCTTCCGTAAAAATTCCAAAGCTGAGCCCAGACTCAGCCCAAACAATCAACGAGATGGAAGTTCAAAAAAGCGCCCTTCAAAAGCCAAAACCCACTCAGGATCGTCGTAAATCTCAAGAAAGCTCCGGTTTAGACTTAGAAAAAATGGATCTTAACATCCTGGATAGCCCTAGTACTTCCCCCAAACAAGACTTAGGTGAACCTTTTTCAAAAATGGAATACGATTCCGCTCCTTCTTTCATTGAAATAGACGTCATTGAAAAAAGAATCTCCGAACTCGCAAAGATAAAGGAAAGAATCCATTCTGTTTTGAACAACCTTCAGAATTCGAAAATTTTCGAAATCACAGGAGATCCTTCCGAAAATAAGAATATCATTGGAAACTTAAACCGGGAATTCGATATAGAATTTTTTCAGAAACTCGATCGAATTCTGAACTACCACAAAGAGCTGACCACATATCCAAGATCCGTAAATTACTACACAGCTAAATACGAATCCTCTAGAAAACAAATCCTACAGTCCAAAAATACTGACAGTGAAAAACTTAAACTCGTGACCCTTTGGGAAATGCAGGAATTAATGCTTGGATTGGTTCAAAAACTGAAAAAAATGGTTTTGAACACCTTGAACGTTCTTAATATGAAAAACGACAATCACATCAAACAACTTTCATACAATCAGCAACAAATGTTTCGAGATTCCAGGACCGCGCTTCTGTATTGTTCCGAAGATATATCTTCTTTACTTATTTCTCTGGAAAGATGGGTCGATACTGAATAGGAGAGATCTCCTATGGAACCCCTACAAAGCTCCGAAATCAAAGCCGTTCTAGAAAAACTCAGGACGGAATATTCAGAAAATTCCAAAAAAAATTCGAAAATCTTCGATTTGAAAGCGTTTGAGTCAAGGCTTACGATGATTCTCCAACAAAAAGGTAATCTTGCCCAGTTCCTCAAAGACGAAATTCAATTTATAGAAACCTTAAAGGCCAAAAACAAGGAATTGGAAGACAAAAAACAAGCGGCCAAGGGAGAAACGATCAATAAGATCCTGGAAGAACAAGAAGCAAAGCTCAAAAAGTATCAGAGGGTCGATTTTCATCCTTTGGCAAAACCAGAAATCCGTTACTTTTACGGCGCAATCCTTTCCTTTGCGGAAACCGAATTACCAGCCTTGATTTACGTCTTCAAAGGAACTCCCGAATTTGCGATTTTCAAAGATATGATCACCGTCATAGAAAGGATGGGAATCAGTAGAAGAGGAATGCCTTCTATCCGAATCAGCGAACACATCAAAGCTCTTTTGGACGCGAATGGAAATCAAAGCGCGATGGAAAAAGACGGCCAAAATATTCTGAAAGAAGTTTGTATCGCTCTGAAAGAAACGATCACTTCAATTCGGGAATGTATAGAAAAAAAAAGAGTTTCTCAAACTCTTTCCATCAAAATGGACGAGAGAGAATTCCCGAAAGCGGCAGAATCGTATCAGAATTTAGTTTTCGGAATCGCTCTTGAAAAAATAATAGCACGAGCTGATACCATTATCCGAGATTTCCGGATGGCCGAAATCACAGGTCTGGAGTTAATATGAAAGTTTCCATCGTCATTCCTTGTTATAACGAAAAAAATACGATTCGTAATATTCTGGAAACAGTAAAGAAAGTCCCGATCAAAAACAAGGAAATCATTCTCGTGGACGATTGTTCCAAGGATGGAACAAGAGAGCTTCTTCAAACTCCGGCTCTTAAAAAATTAACCAATCAAATCATCCTTCACGAAGTCAATTATGGAAAAGGAGCCGCCCTTAGAACGGGTTTTAAAGCCGCAACCGGAGATATTGTAATCGTTCAAGACGCGGATTTGGAATACGACCCTTTTGAAATTCCGGAAGTCATCGATCCGATTTACAAAGGCAAAGCGGATGTGGTATTCGGAAGTAGATTCTTGAGCGGACGTCCGCATAGAGTTGTTTATTACTGGCATCGCCTGGGAAATATGGTGCTAACTACTCTTTCCAACATGTTTACCAATATCAACTTAACGGACATGGAAACTTGTTATAAAGCATTTCGTAGGGAAATCATCCAGTCCATCGATATCAAAGAAAATCGTTTTGGTTTCGAACCGGAAATCACCGCAAAGGTCGCGAAAATTCCAGATGTTCGTATCTTTGAAGTCGGCATCTCCTATTACGGAAGAACTTACGCGGAAGGAAAAAAGATCGGTTGGAAAGACGGTTTTCGTGCGATCTATTGCATTCTTCGTTATAACTTATTCGATTGAGAAATGACCTTACGTCCGAACGAGAGGAATATCCCATAACTTTAAGATTTTGAATCGAATCGCACATCCGACCTTTAGAACCTACCAAATTCTTAAAATCAATCTGCTTCGATCATTCAGGAAGTTCGTAATAAAAACGTGAGAATTTCCTCCCCGGAAAGTAGTTATCGGCTTTTGAATAGTTTTGCCTGTTTTTTAAAATTGCAGTAGTTCCCATATTTATAGGTTTTTAAGACAGGCTCTTAAATTCGTAGTAAACAAACTCTAAAATTTCTTTGGAACAATTTTTCATCCTGAAACTTAACAATATAAGGAAAAAAGTCCAAACGATTTTAATAATTAGAACCACAACATTAAATTTTTAGAATTTTTTTCGTTTTATCTTCAATGTTCTTACTCCGTTCCGTTTTTTCCTACAGAGTTTGAAAAATCAAAGAATAAAAGCTAAAAACCCCTTGCAAGATCAATCAAAAATTTATTTCTCATTTGTTATTGAATCTACGGATTGATATAATTAATATGAACAAAGACATCTTTGGAGAAAGAATTATGGAAACTAAATCCGACCCCCTTAACCAAAAATCCAATGAACTGCAATTTTCGATTGAAAACATTTCCTCCGCCGGTACCCTTCCCGGCCCAGCGATCATAGTTCAAATAAAAGGAGACATCAATATATTCTCGGCCAAAAAACTAAAAGACGCCTTTAACGAAGCTATAGAAAAAAAAGTTTATATCCATCTTATAGATCTTTCGGGTGTACGTACTATGGATTCCTCCGGAATTGCTACTTTTATCGGAGCTCAGAACCAATTGAGCAAAATCCCGGGTGGTGGGCTTGTACTCTATTCTCTCACTCCTCAGATCGAAAAAATGCTCGAATTAACGAGGCTTAAAGCGCTTTTCCGTACGGCTTCCAACTTCTCAGAAGCGATTCGAATTCTTAGCGTATAACTAATTCCATTGGAAAACATCTAAAAAACAATTTTTATCAACAGAAAACAATCGAAAGACTCGTATTTCGAACTTAGAGCCGGTCTCAAAACTACCTATCAAAAAAGTTAAAAGCAATGATAGAACTTGCGAGATAAAGAGATGCAAGATAATTTTCAGATTTTCTTTCCCAACGAATTAGGATAGCTCTGAATCGATTGTGCCAACTGTTAGTTCTTTCAACGACCCATCGTCTAGATTTTCCATTGTATTTACCGATGAGAGGCTTTTCACCTTTTTTCCGAATATGAGATTGAATGTTTCTTCTTTTGATTAAAACTTCTATATCTTGGAAGTCATAACCTTTATCTAAACAAAGATGTTTTGGCTTTTTTCTTCTTTTTCCGGAAAATATTAGGATTGAATTCAACGTATCTTTTACACCGTGTTTGTCATGAACGTTAGCTCCAGTCAACGTAATTGCCAAAGGAATTCCATTTCCATCCGTAAGGATATGCCGTTTAACCCCTAATTTGGCACGGTCTGTAGGATTTTTCCCGGTTAAACTCCCCCTTTGGGAGCCTTAACCATTGCCGAATCCATCGAAGCCCAGTCCCATGCTATCTGATTCTTTACATCATAATATTTTAAAATAGATTTATAGATCTTTTTGAATACTCCTGCCCGTTCCCATTCTTGAAATCTTCTGTGACAAGTTTGACCAGATCCAAACTCATTGGGAATTGCACGCCACTGACAGCCTGTTTTCATTCGATAGATGATACCTGCCATTACTATTCTTGAAGGAACACGATTGCGACCTCCTTGAAGATTGGGCTTTTCTTTAGGAATCAATGGTGCTATTTTTTCCCAAAGTGCATCGGGGATTTCTGAATAATATTTGTCCATTTCACATTTATATTTTTACACTTTCTCTGTACAACCAGTTTTGAGACCGGCTCTTACTAAAGATTGATTCAAGATCTATCTAAAAAAATGAATACCGCACTTTACGTTAGGAAAAATTGCAGTGCGAAATTTATGGAATTGTTAAAAAGTTTCATTGAAATACAGGAAAAAAAATTTTATGATTTGAGATAGTCCAATCTACAAACTAAGGATATAAAGAAATACTACTGATCCTTCAATGTTCAATTAAAATCTTCCTTGTCCGATTTCTAACACAACTCAAATCGATTTGTATCAGATTGAGTAAAAACAAATCTCCCAGTAAAACGTCTTTTAAGATGTCCATTTCAAAATTGTAGGAACTCCTATAATTTTAAACAACGGAAAAAATCCTCAATACGATGTAACTATAGCACTCCTACATTTTTTTAGAAACTCGTAGGGGACCGTTTAAAGATTTTCTATTTTGAGACGGGCTCTAAGTTCAAATAAAACTGTCTTTCATACAGTACGCGGTTTAATTTTGTTTAGAAAAATCTAAAAAGACATTCAATTTTAAAGTTATTTTAAACGATAGTTACACGAAATAGAAAATTATACTTTTATTATATAAATCTACTTTTGCAATAATTAAATTTTCCGTAATAAATTCCGTTTGGTTTTTGTAAAAACGATACTTCCCTACTTCTATTTTTCAGAGGCTTCTAATCGGACGCATGAAAATGGTACCAAAAATTAAGGGACAATTTTTACAAAGATATGAAGTCCTCACAAAATTGCACCGAATCCAAAATCGTTGGCTTTTTAAAAAAGATCTAACATTCTAACTTTTGAAATAAATTCATTACAGTATTCTTTTCATACGTTCGAGTAATAAAATTCGAATCTAATTTTCTCGATCAAATAGTTTGCAAAGGAAACCAAAAAAGCGGAAATCTATCTCGCATTAACAAATCTGAATTTACAATCCACGGAAAAAACATAGTCAGAATGGGGCCCCTTCCATTTTAGTATTTTTAAGATACTAAAATGGAGACTTTTCACTCCTAATTCCCATGAATTTAAATCAAACTCAAAATCTTAAGATTTCTTTGAAAAACGCCATTTACATTCTTATCTTTTGTTTCTCTCCGTTTCCCATACTTTCAGAATCTCAAACGAAAAATACGAACCAACAAAAAGCCATTCCTTTCATACAGGCAAACTCAGAAACTCAAACGGAACAAATTTTTCCAAACCAGACTACATCTGTCGAAACAAAGGAACCGCCAAAGAGAGTAGATCAGAAAAAGGGAACTTGGAGTTTTCAGTGGGGTTATAACCGCGATTCTTATACACAAAGTGATATCAATTTTCACGGTCCCGGATATAAATTCACTTTGAAAGACGTGGTTGCAAAGGATAAACCCGAAAGATTCGATCCATCCGTTTATCTGAACCCGAGCCTTTGGGAGATCCCGCAATATAACTTTCGTCTAACTTATTATATTGCAGATAAATTCTTCTTCGCTTTTGGCCAAGATCACATGAAATACGTGATGAGTCGAGGACAAGCGGCAAACATTTACGGTTATATCGATCCACTTTCAATCCAAAAGGCTCATCTCGGAACTTCTCCCGATTCGGCGGTTTATCTATACTTATTCCCTGAAGCGTATAAAAAACTGGAAGGATATCATAACGGAGAGACAGTTAATATAACTCCAGACTTCCTTAAATTCGAACATACGGACGGATTAAACTTTCTTTATATGGATGTGGGAACAATCCAACCTCTTTTGATTTCGTCCGATGGAGAAAACGCTCTCAGTTTCGTCGCATCCGTAGGCGGAGGCCCGATCATTTGTAGAAGCGACGTTCGTCTTTTCGGGGAAGGAAAAAACAATCATTTTCATGCATCAGGCTATGGAATTTCCGGTTATGTTGCAAGCCGTGTCGACATTTACCGACTCGTCTTTTTCGAACTCGGTGCCAAAGGGGGATATATCGATCTTTCAAGCGTCTTTACAAACGGACATTCCAAAGACCGAGCTAGTCAAAATTTCGGATTTTTAGAATTAGTGATTTTTGGAGGAGTAAATTTCTAAACATTTACGAAGAACGTTTCGCCCAACGAGACTCTTATTGTATTCTATTTAAGATCGTTTGATTTTTTATACGATCCTTTATATATATAATATAAATATAATGTAATCTACAAGTTCGAACTTTTTACTAACAACACACCGACATCTCCATAACATTGAAAGTATCCTCCTTACCTGTTATACGGAATGTTTGGAAACGAACTTTTGAATCAACTCCGTCACTACGCTCGGTTGTTCTCGATGCACCCAATGATTGGAATCTAATTTATGAATTTCTAAATTGTCAACATAGTCATATGTGTTTTCATATACTTCCGGAAGAACGATAAAATCCTTTTGAGGAATAATTAACTGCACCGGGATTTTGATGTTGGAAGGGGCAGAGATTACCGTTCTACCGAACAATAATTCCCGAAACAAATTGATAGGCGCAATCGTCGCACTGTGGATATCATTTCGATTCACTTTTCGGAGGAAATCTTTTTGGGGAACTCCGCCAAGGTCCATGACCCATTTGTAAATCAATTCACCGAAATTTTGCCACACCAATTCGGGGAGAATTGGAATTTGAAAGAACCAGATATACCAGGAACGAAAACTCTGATCGATTACCTTTTTCCAATTATCAAAATTGAGACTGAATAGATCGTCGATCATTCGTTTACCCGCAAGCCATGGGTGAGGACTGGAAATCGCTGTAAAAGAATTTACGTATTTAGAATATTTCGGATCACTAATAAATAGCCAGCCGAGTGTCGCTCCCCAATCGTGACCGACTATATGCACCTTGTTATTTTTGGAAAGAAAATTGATTGCTTTTAAAAGATCGGGAAGAATCACCGCGTAGTTGTACTCGGATTGTTCCAAAGGTTTGGAAGACCTTCCGAAACCTCTTAAGTCGATTGCACCTAATTTGAATTTTTCCTTTAAGGAATCGATCTGCAAATCCCAGGTTTTATGAGTATCTGGGTATCCGTGAATGAATAAGATAACATTCTTCGAATCCGTTTCCGAATAAGAGAGAAACAATTTTACTTTTTGATTTTCTATGTATGTATATTTCAAAATTTAAACTCCCTACTTTGCCCCAGAAGAAAACCGTCCAGCTATCGTTGTTTTTAGCGGCAAATTTTCCAGTCTTTTTACGGAATCTCGATTCCGTTATGATTGGATTTTAACTGAGATTTTCGTACATTGGCTCCATGTCGGAAAAACGATCTGAGAAATCCAATTCGCTTAACGATTTCGGAAGTCCGATGGCAATGTTTCGCAACAGACTTTCAAGAATGTCCAAACATTGGAAAAAGTGGGCGCGCAAAAGAAACATAGAATGTTTTCGAATTTACGACCGAGATATACCTCAGGTTCCCGTAAGCGTGGATCTTTACGGACCATACTGTCAAATCTCAGCGTATAAGAACAGCTATGAAATTTCGGATGAAACAAGAGAAAGGGAGAACGTAGAAATCGGGCAGATCGTCGCGGAAACGTTGAACCTTGATGCGGGTTCCATATTTTGGAAAAAGAGAGAACCTAAAAAGGGCAAACAACAATACGAGAAACAATCCGAACAGTCAAAGTTGCTAGAAGTAAAAGAGAACGGACTTCAATTTTACGTAAACTTATCCGATTATATCGACACTGGGTTATTTTTAGATCACAGAATCACAAGGGATCTTATTCGCAAAGAATCAAAGGGAAAAAAATTCCTAAATCTTTTTTCTTATACGGGATCGTTTACCGTTTACGCAGCGTCAGGTGGAGCGACCCAAAGCTTAAGCATAGATCTTTCCAACACGTATTTGGCTTGGGCTGAAGAAAATTTGAAGTTAAACGGATTCTCTCTTACAAAACATCGCCTACTCAGAGCGGATGTGGTGGAATGGCTTTATAACGAAAGAAAAAAGCCGGATCGGGAAAGATACGATCTGATTGTTCTTGATCCGCCAACTTTTTCCAATAGCAAAAAAATGACGGGCATCTTCGACATACAAAAAGATCATGTGGAAATTTTAAACATTCTTTATCAAGACTTTGCTCTCCCGGGAGCCGTATTGTATTTTTCCACGAACTTTAGAAAATTCGAACTTTCCCAAACGTCCGTTTTCTGGAATAATCCGAAAGACATTACAAAAATGACTCTTCCGGACGACTTCAGAAATCAAAAAATCCATTTCTGCTGGAAAATGGAAAAACCGATTTGATATCGCAACTTATTCTAAAGCCGAATTTCCAAAGAAACACAAAGTTGCAGAACTCAAGGTGTCACGGCTTTCCATGGATAAGGCCATAGCTATTCTATGGATTGCTTACGACAGAGAATATCATCTTTAAAATCGCATTTCTATCCCGAAGTTGAACATCGGAATTTTAGTTTTACCGACATCAAGACCGTTTTGATTGATGTATCCAGTAGCCGGATTCTGACCTGGAAGATAAGGAGCCAATGTATTATAGAGTGTATTTGAAACCGCAATCCGATTCCCCGTGAGATTGATGATTTCAAAATATAAATCCAACTTTGCCCAACTCGTCGTTATAAAACGATCGAATCGAATATCAATTTGATTATACGACGGAAGCCGCTCAGACCGAAGGTCCCTTGAATAGACCGGAGTGTAAAGATTTACAGAATTAACCGGAGTAAGTTCCGATCCTACGATCGGAGTATATGCATAATTCGTTAAATGAATGATCCTCGTACCAATTTGCCAAGTATCCTTATATTTCCAACCGCCGACTATACTAAGCATATGTGTTCGATCAAGATCATAGTATTCTTCTTTCGAATTTTTCTTTAGAACCTCGATATTTCCATTATCATAAACGTTAGTATAATAATCTTTAGATACGTCCTGATATAAAGTCCTATGATTTTTAGCTAGTTCGTTATGGATTTGAAGTTCAGTATCGTTGAGAACGGGCTGATTTCTATTTCGTTTTGTCAAAGAATTGGTATATGAAATCCAACCGAAAAAGCCGGAATCCTCCGGAATTTCCTTTTTTATCATCAATTCGAATCCTTTGGACCAACCGGACATAGAATTCGAGTAATTCAAATTTCTCTGAGAGATAAATTCCGTGTTCTGATTATTAATCCCAGAAATGAGATTGTTGATGTTGGCGGCGGAGGAATTGTAAATGAAATTGTCCCGAATGGCTAAGTTGTCAAACGTGTTTTTATAACCCTCTAACTTTACGGAATAACTCGATAAAAATTTCTGCTCAATTCCAAAGTTGGAATGTTGAGATTCCTCCATCTTAAGATTAGGATTTCCCATTCTTTTGGAAATATAACTGACATCCGTGGGAGCTTGAAAGAATTTTCCGGTTCCTCCAAAAAAAGTAGTTTTAGTGGAATCTAATTCCTTCGCAAACATAAGTCTTGGACTTGTTTTCCATTCATCCGATAAATCGTGATAGTCCCGTCTCACTCCAAGCGATAATACATTACCCTTATAATCAAACTTCATCTCGGAGAAATATCCTATCTGCCTATGAACCATTCTATCCCCTTGTAAAGTTGTAGATGTATTCGGGTCAGAAAGTATGAATTTAGTGATCTTAAGAAATTCGGGATTTTCGTTGATGTAGATTATTTTACCTTGAAAGCTGGATACGGTTTCCCTATATTGTCCGCCCGCCCTAAGCTTTAAGATTTTTTTGAATAAATTCAATTCCATTACATCTTCAAAATAGCGAAGATCTTCCGAAAAATTGTTCCCGAGAGTATTCGCTTTTTGTAATCCTTGCGTCAATAAGGCAGCGAGAGCCCCTCGAGAAGTATCAAAAAGATAAGTACTATTTTGAGTTCTTTCTTCAAAATAACTTCTTGATATATTCATAGTATTCGAAACGGCTGCAAACGGTTTCCAAACATACTGAACTCCGTCGGTTCGAAAATTTCTATCGACAATAAAATTATCATTGAGACTTTCCATCGCATCATACTTAGGTTTGTATTGTTTGTTCGCGGCAAAAGGATGACGATAATCCTTCGTCCCGAAAGAGGAAAGTGTAACAGAGTTTTGATTATCGATATCCCAGTTGATCCGAAATTGATAATCGCTGTAATCGGAAACAAATGTTTGATTCGGTACTAAATCCGGAATTCTTCCCAAAACGTAGTTCGGATAGTATTTTCTCCCTGATACGTTTACATTCAAATTTTTTGATATATTTTTAAATACGTAACCGTCCACCAAAAAAGTATTTAGATTGAGAACAACGGAATCGTTTTTCTTTTTAAATCCTTCAACGGCAATGACCCCGCCTGTCGCAAATCCATATCTGGCGGAATAAGTACCCGAATAAATTTCCAAAGAACGAATCGCATTATTGTTCAAAACAGAAGTGATCCCATCTGCGTGAAATGGGTAGATTAAAGGAAGACCGTCGTAATAAAATTGATTGGCCCTAGTACCCGCTCCTCGCATCACTAGAAACCCTCTCTGACTATTGGAAATATCCGGACTTTTATTATTGGGGGCAGTGGGATTCAATCCAGTTGCCATTGCAGATTGAAAGCCCGCGTTCGTATAATTTTGAAATATAGGTGCAATTCCCGGAATGTTGAATACCGCCTTTAAAGAATCTCCGAATGTACCAGGCATTTTATTGATTTCTTCCGGCTTTAATCGAACAAAATCCGGTCTATCCCTTTCGCCTACTACTTCAATACTTTCTTCTTCTTTTGTTTTATTTTGAGCGTATACATCTAAAGAAAAAATGCCTAGAACGTAAGATAAGAGTACATAAAAAAAAGAAAGTTTATTTATTTTAAATTTAGTTCTATGAGAAAGAAAGAAAGAAAGAAAGAAAGAAAGAAAGAAAGAAACTTGAAAAGCCTTTTAATACTAGCATAAAAATTCGAAAACTCTCCAAACCATTGGTATTTTTATGACATTTTGTACAATAGCACCCTCCAAGTAATGTTCCACCAAGATGCTGACAAGTATTTTTTAGACACTCCTTAAAAAATAAAGACTCTAAGACAAAGTTTATTGAATGATATTTACCTTCGCAACACGAAGTACAATAGAAAGAGAGATTTTAAAGTTTAGAAAGCCTAACGGTTTCAGGGAATCAAAATGTCTTGAAATCGGCAATTTCGTTAGAGACGAAATCAAAAACACATAACGTTTGTTGAAAATTTCCTTTTCCAATCAAAATTTTATTTCTAAATGAACCTACGAATTTCTGATTCGTTGACTCGATTTTCGCGAAGACAACTTATAGAAACTATCGAAGAAAAACGATATTTAAACCAATATATCGATTGAAAGAAATTTTCACGGACCCAAAACAATCGCCGACCGTTTAAAATTTCGACTTAAAAGTCTGTCCTAAAACTTTAGGATATTGAATAACGAAAAAGACCGTTTGAAAGTCATCAGAAACTGCCAATCCGTAGGACACTCCTGCGTTTTATTACGAACCATGGTCTGTTTTAGCTGATTTCTTTTAAGGTTTTAGAATAATCTTTAGCCTTTAAATTACCAATCAATTAGTACAATCAAAGTCATCAATTATTTCATAGAGGCTACTCCTACAAAGCCGTTACACAAATACGAATCATTTTCGGATAAATCCGCAATCGATACAAAGACAATTCTTTAGAACTATATTTATATCGTTTTTTATCGGGAAGCGGAAAAACGATTCGACAATATACTTTCAAACTAAAAGATTTTTGGATTGAAATAAAAAACCCTGTACTAAAGGAAACCCCATTTCCGCCGCTATCAAAAGATCCTCTTGGGTTTCAATTCCCTCCAAGATACACTGGATGTCAGCTTCTCTCGCAAAGTCTAGAAATCCCCAAACGATATTTTTATAATATGCCTTGGTCTTAAAAAGATTAAGCCAGCATTTATCAAATTTAATAAATTTGGAATATTCTAAAAAATCAAAACAGAATAGGTTCCGTTTTCCGCCTACATCGTCGAGCGCGATCGGGATATTCGATCGTTTTAATGCGTCCAAACAAAATCGAGTATCTTCGATCAGAGTAGAATCCGTATTTTCTATGATTTCACAAACGATATTCTTTTCCTTGCTTAAAAACTCGTGCCAATCAATCGACTGCGATTGATTTTTACAGACATGGGGATCCAAGTTTAAAAATAATTTTTTCCCTTGTGGGCGGTTCCTTACCTGAAACCGTTTTAAATTCTTTTCGAATTCAAAAAATAAATCCACTTTCTGATGCAGTTCGTTAAAAACAAACTTGGGAGAGATACTTTTTCCTTCGACGTAAAACCGTGCCAGAGCTTCGTATGCGAAAACTTTCCCCGTTTCCAGAGATAAAATAGGTTGATACTCCGTATGGAAATCCCCAGTTTTCAAGGTATCGGCCAATATCTTAAAAAACGCCGAACCAAAAGTCTGTGTGCAAGGACCGTCTTCCTCAGAAGGAAAAGAAAACGGAGTTACGGTTCCAAACTCCGCAATCATTTTCCGAGCCGTTTCACATTTTTCATTGAAAGAGAAAAGACTTTGAGCGACTCGCTTATCTAAAGTCGAAATAGGTTTCGAAAAATCCAAATTCACGTTAGACGACAGATCAAGAATTTCTTTCATTGTGTGACCTCTTTGTTTCCAAAATAGAAAAGAGATTGGAAAAGTCAAGAAATATGAGAATGAAACTCAAAATCAATTTTTTTAAAAAACGAGAAAGAAAATTTTAATCCATGCAAAACGGTCTTGTAAGTTATCTTGAAATAGATTCCAGAGAGTAATTGTACAAAGTGGAAAATTTGAAATCAACCAACATCTTGAGTAATAGGATAAGAACGACTACGCTTTTACTTTGCGAAACACCTACTACAAAGACGTATAATAATTCAAAACTTAGAACGTAAAAACTCCCTCAAAATGAGTAGTCGAAAACTTATAAATTATAATGATCCGTAAAATTCTACTGATCGTTCATACCCTACGAAAACGAACAAACTAACACACTTACAACGACTTCAAAAAAAATCGTGATTTAAGGGAAATTACGTAATTCTCTTTTTTCTGGGATTTTTCCCCGGAATTTCTTTTTTTCTTTTCTTTCTTTGAAGCAAAGTAAGATTGTTTTAACCTCTTATGCCGGATTTAAAACGTAAGATTGGAAAAAGTCTTTTCCCTCCGGTTACCTTAAAGTCAGGGCTTTCACCTAAATTTTTTCTCAACCTTCTCAAGGAAATTTCTCCTATCGTCGCAATCGACGATAAAAGAACAATTCTATTTGCCAACGAATCCTTCCGGAAAGAATTTGCAGGAAATTCTCGCAATTTGATGGGCAAAAATCTATTTCGGATTTTCGGTTTCAATCCAACGGATCAAGAGGAAATGGAATCGAACATCAAACTTTCCAAAAAAGGAATGGTTCAGAACCAAGAATTCAAAAAACAAAAGATTTACTATGGCTATTCCGTATTTCGTTTCGGGGAAAGTATAGGAATCATTCTCAAAAACATTACGGAAAATAAAAGGTTGGAAAAAAAAATCGCCACCCTTCACACCAAACTTTTACAATCACAGGAAGAAGAAAGAATTCGACTTTCCAGAGAATTACATGACGGAGTCGGTCAGACAATTCTCGCAGCCAAACTCAACTTCCAAGCATACAATAGAAATCCGAAAGTTTACGGAGCTCAGTTCGATACAGGCCTTCTTTTAATCGATAAAGCGAGTCAAGAACTGAGAGATATCTACACAAACTTATATCCTTCCACTCTTCGGGAAATCGGCCTGGAAGCCGCAATTCGCGCTTTGAGTTCGGATTTGTTTCCGTCTATGGACGTGGAAGCCGATTTGGATCTTAATCTGAAGCCGGATCTGGAATCCACGGTTGCAAACCAGGTTTTTAGAATCGTTCAGGAAATCTTTCAGAACGTGATCAAACATTCTCAAGCAAGAAAAATCTATCTCAAGATTCACGTCAAAGGAAGGCAGTTGTTCCTTGATGCAAAGGACAACGGGATCGGTTTTCAGGAAAAAAAAGCAAGAGCCAAGTCCTCCGGTTTTGGACTTGAAAATATCCGCAGAAGAGTAGAAGATTTAAACGGTAAATTTAAGATCGAATCCTCTTCGGGAAAAGGAACAAAATTTATCGTCCGAATTCCTTTAGAAAAAACAAAAACACATTCACCAAAAAAATATGAAACCTACTAACACAAAAATATTCTTAGTCGATGATCACGCTATTCTCAGAGAAGGGCTTAAAATGATCCTTTCCGGACAATTTGAAATCTGCGGTGAATCAGGAGACGCTGAAAAAGCTCTGGACCAAATCGGTAAATTAAATCCCGATTTGGTAATTACCGACATTTCTATGCCCGGTTTAAGCGGGATCGATCTTGTCAAAAATCTAAGAAAACATTATCCGAATATTCGGACCATCATTCTTTCCCGACACGACAACAGAGAATACGTTCAAAAATTATTGGAATTAGGAATCAACGGTTACGTTTTGAAAGACGACGCCGGTAATGATCTTCTCCGCGCAATCGAAGCAGTTCACAAAGGAGAAACATATTTAAGCCCCGGAATCACCGCCCATTTCCTGTCCGGTTTTGTAGGTTCTGGAAAACCGGGTGAAGAAAATCAAGACGCCAAAAAAGCGTTTTCTGTTCTTTCGGATCGAGAAAGAGAAATTTTAAAACTGGTCGCCGAAGGGAATTCCAACGAATCCATCGGTAAAATTTTAGGAATTTCTCCGGCCACCGTAAAAGTTCACCGAGCTAATATCATGAAAAAGTTGAATCTTCATAAGGTTGCGGATTTGGTTATGTATGCAATCCGCGCGGGTTTGATCGAATCTTAGATCGGCGTTTGTAAAGTCTACGACAAATTTGTTAAGCGAAGAATCGACAAACTAATTCCGAACAAACAACGTGTTTCGATACCCGTTCATTTTACTTGGCTGTCTTTCGGTCTTTTTCTGTTGTTATGCGGTTTATACCAGAATCCCGATCGAATTTTGTATTGAAAACAAAGTCGTTCCTTGTTTGAACGGATTGGAGCCTCCATTTTCTTTACCGGTTTTTCTACCGGGTTTGCTTTTAGAAACTTTCGGTTATTCTTGGATCTTCGTTCCATTGAATTATTCGGTTTTATTTCTCATGTTGATATTTCCGATTTTACAAAAAAGGAATTTATCCGAAGAATCCTCGATTCCGAAATACACTTTAGTCTTTGCTAAACTCGTTTTTATATTTTCCACGCTTTATTTGATTACCTTTTGGAAAGAGGGTGTCGCCAACAGAGGCGGTTTATTTATGAATCACGTTTTTTTCTTCTACGTCTTCGGTTGGGTTCTGATTTTTTCAATTTACATTTACAACCGAAAACGGAAGACCTTAATTTCCAATTACCTTTTTCATCTCCTGCTTTTTGTTTGGTTCTTGTGGAGAGCATTTCCGTGGTTCTGGGGAAGTATGTAGCTAGGAAAGCTCTGCGGCCTTTACGGAGTGAAACACTTGAGTTTCACAAAAACATATAAGTTCCCGCATTTTGTTTTTACGGAAAAATTAACGCATGAAAAAAACGTCTTACGCTGAACTCGCGTAAGTGAAACCATTTAAGAGTCCAACTTTATTGATTCATTTTTGACTTGATCGAAGAAGATCGGACAAAATTCTTATGCAAAAGGTTTTTTATGTTAGGTCCATCCACTCTCGACTTTCTCAAAAAATTAGCCAAGAATAACAATAAACCTTGGTTGGAAAAGAATAAGGATCTATTCATTGAGGCTAAGGCGGACTTTGAAAATTTAATCACGGAATTGATTATAGGATTAGCGAAGTTAAATCCATCCCTGACTGAAGTCGATCCCAAAAAGTGCATCTTTAGAATCCATAGAGACGTTCGTTTTTCTAAAAATAAAGAACCTTACAAAACCAATTTTGGCGCAAGTATAGGAGCAACTGGTAAAGATCTAGGGAAA
The DNA here is from genome assembly GCF_000306675.2 of Leptospira mayottensis 200901116. Taxonomy (NCBI): domain Bacteria; kingdom Pseudomonadati; phylum Spirochaetota; class Leptospiria; order Leptospirales; family Leptospiraceae; genus Leptospira; species Leptospira mayottensis. The sequence continues at coordinate 451,576 of NZ_CP024871.1, read as the reverse complement.
CCTCTCTTTTACCTTCATGTTCAACCGGGAGGAGAATCATTTCTTGCCGGTGGTCTTTACATGCCAGACCCCCCCACGCTAAAAAAAGTTCGTGAACATATATTAGAAGATTCTAAATCTCTAAAAAAAATCGTTCAAGAAAAAAAGTTCGTTAAAAAATTCGGGGGACTCTCGGATATGAAATTGAAAACGGCTCCGAAAGGTTTCGCCAAGGATCATCCTGACTTGGAATGGATTCAATATACGAGTTATATCGTGGAAAAAAGACTGAAAGATGAGGACCTTTTAGCGCGAAATTTCATCAAGAATACGATTGAGTCGTATAAAATCCTACAATCGTTTCTTAAATATCTGAACGACGCCCTTGCCTAAACTCTAACACCAACTTTTATTAAAGGTTTGTCCCAAAACTCGTCGAGCGACCTAAACGCCGATCCATAGAGAGGCGTTTGGTTTTAGTTCCGCCGATCCATAGAGAGGCGTTTGGTTTTAGTTCCGCCGATCCATAGAGAGGCGTTTGGTTTTAGTTCCACCGATCCATAGAGAGGCGTTTTGCTTTAGTTCCGCCGATCCATAGAGAGGCGTTTTGCTTTAGTTCCGCCGATCCATAGACTAGTATGATTCTTGAACATAAGGAGTTTCGAATGCGATATTCTTGAATCGACAGAGTCAAGAAGGCCGATAGAGGAAACTAAAGCATCTTACAATTACTTTCCCGATTTGCGTTTTAAGAAATAAGAATCCGCCTCGTCCGTAATCGGACGGATTGTTTCTTCGTATTTTAAAATCGATTGAACCGCTTTTTCGTAAATGCTCATCAAAAGAGCCTGAGCCGCGTCACACATCTGTTCCTTTCTAAATTCTTCGACGTGAAGAGTTTCCGTAATCGAACCGTCCGGATTGAACGGAAGAGAAGCAAGCAGATTCGAAATTACAATTTTGTCGTCTCCCGCGACATGAGAAGGATCGTAAATCACTGGAAGAATCGTCTGATTTTTTACGTGGGTAATTACGTTTAAATCCGGAGTATTTCTGCAGTAGCCTTCCTTGATAAAAAGGGTTTTCACTCCTCTTTCGCAGAGAACTATATTCAAATTTCCTTGATTAGCGATATATTCCGCCGCGGAAAACCATTCGACAGCTTCGTTTCCGAAACCACGTTTTAAAATCACGGGTTTTCCCGTTCTTCCCACCGCTTCGAGAAGTTCAAAGTCCTGAGCGTTTCTAGTTCCGATCTGAATCATATCTGCGTGTTTGGCGACTTCTTCAGCCATCGTATGATCCATAACTTCGGTTACGTAAGGAAGACCAGTCTCGGCCTTTACCTTATCCATCATCGCGATTCCTTCCCAACCTAAACCTCTCCAATCGGTCGGACGAGTACGAGGTTTAAAAGCCCCGCCGCGAAAGATGATTCTATCTAAGATATTGTATTTTTTTCCGAGCTCAACCGCTTGTTTTGCGATCGTTAAAGTTTGTTCATAGGTTTGAGGAGAATCCGGTCCAACGATAAAGATATGCTTTCCCGTTCCGAATCTACGGACAAGTCCGTCCGGGCCTTTCACTTCTACAATTCTTGTTGCTCTATGAACCACTTCTCCGTTTTTACCAGCCGCAGTTTTTGCAATGTTCTTATAGGGAATGGACACGTTCCAGATTTTGGTAACTCCAGGAAGTTCTTTGACATAGCCTTCTTTTTCGGAAATCTTACGAGTATCACCTATGAAATGAATCGTATCCGACACCGCAGCACCGCGAATGATTTCGGTTTGATTTCCACATTCTTTAGCCAACTCTTTAATCTTACTCTCCGTATCCGGGTAGCCTTTTTCTAACTCAACTATGTCCACACTTCACTCCGAACGGGATCTTCTCCCTTAGCTATACAAGCTTCTATTATATTGATTATCGTCAAGAAATGATCAGAAGCTGTGATCTTTCCCCGGAAACTCTTCGGATTTTACTTCCTTGTTATAATTTCCAACCGCATCCTTTACGATAGAATGGAGATTGGAAAACTTCTTTAAAAACTTGGGCTGAAAATTCGGATCCATTCCGAGCAAATCGTTCAGGACAAGTACTTGCCCGTCACAATCAGGACCGGCTCCGATCCCGATCGTGGGAACTCCTATGGACTGACTTACTTTTTTGCCAAGTTCGGCCGGAATCATCTCCAGGACCATGGAGAATGCGCCCGACTCGCCGAGAGCAATCGCCTCTTTCAGAAGTTTCGCACCCGATTCTTCCCCTTTTCCCTGAACCTTATGCCCGCCGAACACGTGAACGCTTTGTGGGGTTAAACCCAAATGACCCATTACGGGAACTCCGATCTGCTTAAGAATGGCGACTAACTCGCAGATAAAATCCGATCCACCTTCAATTTTGACGGCGTCACAATCGGTTTCCTTCATCATTTTTCCGGCGGAACGAATCCCTTCTTCGATCGAAGTCTGATAACTTAAGAATGGAAGATCGGCGACGATAAACTTATCCGGTGCGCCGCGGCGAACCGCCTTCGTGTGATAGATCATTTCTTCCAGAGTTACTGGGAGCGTACTTGAGTTTCCTTGAATCACCATCCCGAGAGAATCCCCCACGAGAATCGAATCGATTTCGGTTTCACCCAGAATTCTTGCGAAACTGAAATCGTAACACGTAACTACGGAAATTTTTTCTTTCCCCTTCTTTTCCGGAGAAAAAACCTTATGTACGTTTCTCATATTCGCCTCCCTCAAAACGCTCGTATAAGGAACCCTCATCGATTGATTCCAAAATTTCTCGGATAAAAGGACGAGTAAAAAGAGAATGATGGGGAAGATGTAGATTATAAGTATCCATCGTAATTACATCATAAGTGAGAATATCGATGTCGATTTCTCTCGGTCCTTTTTCAATCTTTCGAATCCTACCCATCTCTTTTTCAATCCTAAGAACAACTTCCAACAATTCCTCCGGATTGAAAGTGGTTTCAATTTTTAGAATCTGATTGAGGAAATCAGGTTGGTCGGTAACTTCCAAGGCTACTGTGTTCAATGGCTCGGATTCTTTTAGAACTTCGATCCCGATTATATTCTTCAATTTACGAACCGCGATCTTTAAAAACTCGGATCGATTTTCGAGATTGGACCCTAAGGAAAGAAAAGCTTCTTTCATCCTCTTCCTCCAGATTCAGAAAGTTTTAAACGATAATCCGCACATTCCAAATGAATTTCCATTGTCATTTCTTTTAATCTGGAATAAATCCTTCCTTCCGCCTTGTCTTTCCATTCCGCAGGAGAAGTATTTGAAGTAAGAATAGTAATTTTTTCCTGTTCGTATCTCGCATCAATGAGATCGTATAACTTAGAATTGGACCAATCAGATTCTTTCTGAACTCCGAAATCATCTAACACCAATACTTCGACTTCGGCAAAAAGAGTTTCAATCGTCTTTTCCATTCCGTGCGTTTCGGAATCTTTTTGATACGTTTCACGGAGAGTATTGAGAAAGTCTCGATTGATTTTTGCGTATTTACAATTTGTCTTATATCTAAAAATCAATTCATTGAGAATGATACACGCTAAAAGGGTTTTCCCCGTTCCGGGTCCCCCCCAGAGATATAATCCTTGAGCGTGAAAATCGGAATCTTTCCATTTTTTTACAAGTTCATTTGCCCAGTCGTGCGCAATCATAAATGAAATTCCGATTTCGGCGCTATGATCAGCTTGATCCAAGGTTCTGTATCGATATTTGGGAGGAATTCCAGATTTTTTGAATATAGTTTCCAAATGTCCGAGTTCCATTCTCGCGTTGTGACAAACACAAGGAACCATTTTGCCAAGACTCTCGTCATACACTCTCCAGGGAGGTTTTCCCTGGCAGGGGCAATTTTCAGAAATGCAGTGGCAAATCGAAAGAACACCTGAATGAGTTCCTAGAACATTTTCTGTAAGGGAAAATCCGACGCCCCCGCACTGCGGACATTCGGGAGTTCCTTCTCGGACGGATGTGTAATTCTTAAGAATCATACTGGTAATTCCAATTTTTTCATCAAAAGAAAGAAGGAAAACCTTTTCTGAAAACAGAATCTGCTGGAAAAATCAAAGGAAGTATAGAAAGTAGAGAAAACTTTTAACTCCAGGAAAACTTTCCAAAAAGTACAAAAGATTTTTTTGAATTTCAGAAATCGGATGTTTTATGTCCCTTTCCCGGAATAAAGTAGAAAAAAAATTCGTTCTTAGTTTATATCTCGGAAGCGAAGTCCGATAGTTATACAGGAGAGAAGGCACAGGATGTACCTTTTCCCTAATCCATTGAAAGAGAATTAAAAGGTGTGAGCATTATGAAGGTGATGAAAAGCATATTCATTCTTCTGGCCGTGCTGGGACTCAACCTGTCTGTTTTAGCTCAGCAAAACAATCAGGGCGGTAATCAGCAAGCCAATGAAACTGTAGAAAAAATTGACGAGCTGCTAAAAGGCGAGTTGGTTCCCGAAGACGATGACAAGAACCTCACGGAAGAGCAGAAGCGTCGTAAAAAAGCAATCCAGGAACAAGAAGCTCTGTGGAAAAACCCTGATTTTAAGGGCTATGATAAAAATTTCCAAGAACTCCACCAGCTCTCCAAGGCATTCGCGAACAACAAATTTAGGCTGGCATTATCCAATTACCAATCGGGAGTAAACACGATTCTCAAAATGAGAGAATCCGTTGAACAATACCGTAAAGAAGAAGCCGAGAAAAAACGTCTCGATGAAAAGTGGTATTGGCATAAGGTCGACCGCAAAGCAAGAGAAGACCGTGTCGTTTCTCGCGAGAAACTCGTTGCGAAACAACAGGCTCTGAACTATTTCACTAAGGCAATCAATCACTTAGATGAAATTAAAAACCCAGATTTGAGAGAAAGACCGGAATTCAAAAGACTTCTTTCCGACACTTATAGATCATGGATTCTCACTGAGTATGATTTACAAAATCTTCCGCAGTGTATCCCCATTCTCGAACTTTATATCGAAATCGATGAAAACGAGAAAGAATATCCTGCTCACAAGTATTTGGCAAGTTGCTACGCTTTCGAAGAGAACATGATCAAAAAATACGGCGGAGCTTCTGAAGATCAGATGTTCAAATACCGTTACAAGAAAAACGTTCACCTCTTAAGAGCAACCGAGCTGAAATACGGCAAAGACTCTCCGGAATACAAACACATCGTAAACCTTGTGAACAAGGACGAAGTGATTTCCGTAAGACCGTAACCACTCTCTTTCAAACGAAATGGAAATAAAACCCCGTTGATTTCAACGGGGTTTTTTATTTTAAAAACCTCCCCAAAACCTTAAAATAAATTAGCTACAATCAAGTCCGTAATAAGACAAGTAGTTCCCACAGATTACATCCTTATGGGTAAGTTTACGGGGCATCGAACAAGAAAACTTTATCGTGTTGTTAAATTCCTATAGGAGTTCCCACATCCTAAGCCTAAGATTTGGAAACGTTATAAAATACTTTGCTCAAATGTTTGTTCTTCGACCTTGAATGACGGAAATTTTAATTTTCTAATGTGAGTTTGATATAAGAAAGTTTGGGCAAATCCAGTCTTTGCTTACAAAGGTAGGACCGCACTGAAACTAAAGTGCTATTCGCTATGTGGATGCAGCATAATAATCGCTTTCGCATTGATTATGCCAAACTCACGTTATCTACCTTGAAAAAGGAGATATTTTGAACATAAAATTTTCTTTGAATGCGTAGCATTTCCTTGGAATAATTCTTTTAGAAATATAATTTCAAGATTTATATTCATTTTCTCTCGCCCTTTGAATTAAGTTATAACTTGATCTCTTTTCTCTGATTTAAAAGTCAAAAAGAAATGTTTATCTATTTGTGAATTTTTGAGGAGATGATAATGAAAGAATTCCTATGGAAAACGATAACGACTACCCTCTTTATCTTATGTTTAACATCGTATTGTAAGGGAAAGGGAGACGACAATTCATCCTTGTTGCTACTTTTAAGCCCCCAGCAATCTTCAAGTGTGAATGGTTTAACTAATTTCGATACCGCCGCAGCTGATTCTCAAGAAGCAGGCGCTCAAGTAGTTTCGAATTTTGAAGATTTAAATATAAATCAGGGTAAACCTGATTTGGTTCTCTTCGATCCAAATCTTAAAGCTTGGATCGATCCCGCAGATCACAATCAATGTTTCTTTCATTTTACTTTAAAAGTAAAAAACAGAGGAAACGGCGTCTTCAATCTGCATTCCAAACTTGCACCGTCTGTTGAATCAAAACCCAACGTAAAACCCGATAATAGGATAGGATATGCCATTGGAAATTTACGCCCTGGGGAAATTCAAAATTTATCATTCCTCTCCAGATACCATATTAAAAGCATTGTAGACCCGAATGGTGAACTAAAAATTCGATCCGAATTTATTGGTGTAACCGACGGTTCTAAAACAGATAGTCAGTCCGCGTTTGCTTCCACTTTTGATTGTGGAGCTAAACCGACCGAATCCGGTTCTCCCGATCTGATTGTCACTCTCAACGGTTTAACCGAAGTAAAACCCGGAGAAGACATTTCTCGGAAATTAAAGGTAGAAGTCTCCAATATAGGAAATTTGCCAGCAAATGGAAGTCGCCCGGGTAATGAAGGTTACATGGTGGATCTCATATTGTCCAAGGACACGATCGTACCCGAAGGATATGCTCCTTATTCTCCGGATTATAAGGAAGACGGACTGTTAGGCGGCGGAAGAATCAGCAACACTCCGGATCTAGCTGCGGATGCTCATGTATTTGTAAGTGAGGGTTCTAATTTCATTCCTAACAATGTTCCATCTGGTAATTATTTTCTTTGTGCAAGGGTGGATGTTGGATCCAAAGTAGCTGAATCGGATGAAAGAAATAATACGGCTTGCATTCCAATTAAGGTTCAATCTAACGAGCCACAACCGGATTTGATTATTCCACGAGCATCCATCTATCCAAGTGGAATGAAGTGCAGAGCAGGGAAACCTATGATGTATATTACCGCCGAAGTAAAAAACATCGGAACAGCGCCGAGCCCACAAAATTTAAATGTCGGCCTCATAAACGCGTTGGATACAAACGGAGAAAGATGGGGAAAAGGGAATGGTGTTTGGGGAAATGGAATAGGACTCAAGTCCATTGAACCAGGGGAGACGGTTACCGTAACGTTTCCGATTTATTATCTAGTTACTGAACCTTCCTATATGGAAGGAAAGCACACCTTTGATTTAAAAGTCAATCGTGGAAATTGGATTGAGGAATCGGATCTTAAAAACAACGGGTATAAAAAACTTTTGGAGATTACAATTCCGGAAGGATATTGTGAAAACCATCCGGGTTAATTGTTAGAAAATTTGATTTGAAATCCTGTCATCGGGCTCGGAGTCTTATCTCAGCCCGATGTTTTTTCTTTTTGAAAGAATCACCAAAACAAGAGGCTATAGTACATTCCTATCAAACTTTTCATGGCCATTTTTAAGAATAAAATTTTATGGATTCTTCGAATTGACACTTCATGGATTCGCCCGATTGCCAACAAACATGTCACGGAAGATTTCAGGAATTGTGAAAAAATGAATGAACCGTCGATAGGATTTTAGAAACAAGAAACACAGACGCCCTTTGCCATCATCTTTCAAGTCCTACTATTAAATTGCAAAGCAGATTTCATTGCTCATTCAGTCACCCAAGCGGACTCATATACACGATTATATAATTTATATTTTAAGTAAAAGAAATTCCAAGCCTTACTAAAAAACCTATCTCAAAAATACTTTATCTTTATTTAAAACGATGATTCCGATCATTCTCAGATATTTTTGAGATAGGTTTTAGACAAATGACAGTTTTGGAACAGGCTTTGGTAATAGGCAAAAGAGGATATTTAGCTTGCCGACTTTCCATACAAGGATCAGATGATAGGAAAATGGAAATAAAAATCACGGAAGTAGGTCCGCGCGATGGACTTCAAAACGAAAAACGTGCGGTATCAACAGAGATCAAAGCGGAATACATTCGACGTTTGGTTCAAGCGGGTTTAAAAAACATAGAAGCGACGTCTTTTGTAAAAAAAGAATCCATTCCTCAATTGGCGGATGCTTCGGAACTTTCCGCACTTTTGGATTTAAACGGAGATATTCATTATTCGGCACTGACTCCGAACTTAAGAGGTTACGAAGCCGCTAAAAACGCAGGTTATAAGGAAGTTGCCGTTTTTACGGCGGCTTCCGAATCATTCACAAAAAAAAATATCAATCGAACGATTATGGAATCCATCGACGGATTTAAAGAGATTTTCAAACTTGCGAAAGATGACGGTATCCGAGTTCGCGGTTACGTTTCTACCGTGGTTGATTGTCCCTATGAAGGTAAGATCGATCCGAATAAGGTTCTAAACGTTTCCAAAATTCTTTTGGATTTAGGCGCTTACGAAATTTCTCTCGGCGAAACCATCGGCACGGGAGTTCCCGCAGAAGTAGAAGTATTATTAGAACGTCTTCTCAAAGAAATTCCTGCAAATAAACTCGCAGGACACTTCCACGATACGTACGGAATGGCGATCGCAAACGTGGAAAAAGCTTTTTCAATGGGACTTCGTTCTTTCGACTCTTCCTCGGGAGGTCTGGGAGGATGTCCTTACGCCAAAGGAGCCGCCGGAAACTTAGCTACTGACGACTTGGTATATTTTCTAGAAAAATCGGGGATCTCTACGGGAATCAATCCAGACCTTTTATGGGAAGCGTCTGCTTTTATGGAAAACGCTCTTTCCAGAGAACTACAATCAAGAACTTATCTGGCAAATAAAAAGAAAAGAGAATCTTGAAACACCCTTCTCAAAGAATCAAACAGGTTCTGAAAAAAATTTTCTTAGAATACCAAACACCTCAGTATCTCAAGTCGGATCCGATAGAGTTTCCACATTCTTACTCGAATTTTCAAGACCGAGAAATTTCCGGATTCATTTCCGCTTTATTCTCCTACGGAAACGTCACCTCAATCAAAGAACATCTCAAAAAGCTCTTCACACTTTGCGGAAACTCCCCATATCAATTTCTTTTAAAAGAAGATCTCAAATGCATCCAGAATGAACTCAAATCTTATCGTTTTCAAAAACCGGGCGATACATATCTTTTTTTACAAACGATTCAAAACATACTCCAAAAAACAAAAGATCATAGACTCGAATCACTTTTCTCTATGCCCAAAGAGGGAGAATTCAAACTCTCTACAAAAGATCAAAAATCGTTTACGGAGGGAGGAACTTTAAGACGAAGAATTCTTGCTTTCCAACTTCGGTTTTTAGAGGAGTCCAAGAAGATCGACGAGAAACAAACAAAAAGTTATGGATATAAGTTTTTAATCGGACAAGGAGTTCGAACGACCTCCTTAAAAAGATATTCTATGTATCTTCGATGGATGGTTCGAAAAGAATATCCAGATTTCGGAATTTATACCACAATCTCTCCTTCGGAATTACAATTTCCTTTGGATATTCATATTCAAAGAATTGCAAGCGTTTTGCAAATAGGTTCCCGTCAAACACCGGATTGGAAAAAAGCCGAAGAAATCACAAATTTTTTCCGCGAAATTTTTCCAGACGATCCTGTTAAAGGTGACTTTGCTCTTAGTCGACTGGGAATCCTGAAAAAGTGTAAATCAACGTATGATAAGGAACTCTGCGAAACCTGTAGAATCAATACGATCTGTAAAGTCTATGAAAATAAACTCTTCAAAAAGACGAAAGGTTCGAGATCTTAATTTGGTCCGTTTATAAGACTTCTGATCCAATTTAGAGTTTGTTTCAAAACCTTAAAAGAAATCATTTATAATCATTCAGTAAGTCCGTAATAAAACGCAGGAGGTTCCCACAGATTACGTCCTATGAACTTTCGAACAGATTTTATAATCGCTAAATTCCCGTTGGAGCCTACATTCCGAAGTTTTGGGACAAACTCTTATATCATAATATTAAAAAGCACGGACAAATTGAAAATACGCTTTCATGTTGAATGATATAGTCGCATTAAAATATCGATTGTTATAAGTTTGATTCCTTAACAATCAGAGATCGATTTATTCCTTTCGAAACAATAGAATGAAAAAAGTATGGATTAAATTGAAAGCTTGTTTAGATTTGCAGAATATGGAAATATGTAAAGATTGGAATATCGAAGACTACTTAAAAACGAATGAGCGGAAAAAAATTCCGTTTTTAATCAGAAAACACCTGAACGAATGTCAAAAATGCCAAACGGAGGTCCTTGAGTATTCCAAATCATATACGATACCCGAGTTTTTTTTCGGTCGGTCTTTTTCTAAACAGAAACTTCTCTGGTTTGGGGCAGAACTGGCAAATCTTGATGACTTGCATTCATCAACCAAAGAGAAAAAAAAGAAAATCAGCTCGGCGGTGGGCGATTTAAAAGAAAAATCTCATATCTCAAACTTAATTCAGAATCATACTAAGTTTCTCACGTTTTGTCATCGTTATAAAAAAACTATTTTTATATCCGGCTATCTTGCTTTGCTTATACCTACGTTACAACTTATATTTCAGATTTTTTAGAGGATGTTTATGATAAAACCAGTTCAGCTCTTCACACAAAATAAATTCAGAATCCTTTTCATTTTGCTATTGATTGCATTTTTACTTGGTAGTAGTTATTTTATCTTTTTGAAAGAATCCTGTAACGGTAATTGCAAAAACGGATTTGGGTCGAAGATTTATTGGGACGGAAAAAAATACATTGGTCAATGGAAAAACGGCGAGGCGAACGGATACGGCGTACTTGTTGCAAAAGATCAAAAAATTCTTTATAGCGGCAAATGGAAAGAAGGGAAACAAGTCTCGAAAGAAAGCGACGTTTTTAAAAAATAGATAAATAGAATCTTTACAAAATTCAAAGATAAGAATTCTAAAGGTCCAATTTTTGCGTAAAATGTCGTTTTAACGGCCATCCAATGAAAATTCGGTTTAAGCTTGTTCCATAACTTTAGAATTTGTGGGGACCACTATGAAATTTAACAATGAAAGAACGATTTAAAAACCTTTAAATTCCCCAAATACTTTTAGCAATCGACATACTCAGGTTAAACAATCGATGCGCAATTCGGAGAGAGTTTAAATATGTCTGAAAATATATTAAAAACCTTGAAAGGAAAAAAATGCGACTCCTGCGGTTTCCAAACGACGGAGTCTCTGATCTCTTGTTCTCAATGTGGAAATTCTAAAACATCCGAAATTCAATTTTCGGGTAAAGGTAAGATTTACACTTACACAATAGTTCACGTAGGTTTCGGGCATCTCGCCCAAAGAGCGCCTTATGTTTTGGCAGTTGTAGAGTTGGAAGAAGGAATCAAGGCGATGGGAATTTTAGAAGGAGAAGTTCCCGTAACCGAATCGGTAAAAATAGATCTTCCCGTTCAATTTCAAAGAGATGAACCCGGGATCGGATTCATCTTTAGTCCCGTTTTATCCTCGGAACCCCGAGAAAAATCAAGTCCCTGACATTTGTCTGACAAAAAAATCCTATCATGAATTTTCCTCACAAGATAAGCTGGCTTGCTAAATAGAGGTGATTTTCGATGAACTCCAAAAATATGATCCTTTCCATCGTTATCGCTCTTACCTCTTGGGTTCTTTTTTTGAACTGTGGAGATAAGTCCGAAAAACCGGCTGAAACGACGTCTGCTCCTACTGCAACAGAGTCCGTTTCAACTCTCAGCCCCGAACTTCAAAAGGGACAGGAAATCTTTAACCAAAACTGTGCTTCCTGCCACGGAGAAAAAGGAGCGGGAGACGGAGCCGCTGCCGCAAGTCTCAATCCGAAACCTCGTAACTATAGGGCCCCTGCTTCGCAGTGGAAAAATGGGAATACAGAAACGGGAGTTCTAAAAACTCTCAACAACGGAATTCCAAACAGCCCGATGGTCGCTTATAAATTCTTAGGTGATGAAAATCTGAAACTACTTGCAAAATATGTAGTTCATCTTTCTCAAAATTAAGATTTTCCCTCGGATCGGAAAACAAAAGTTTTCCGATCCATTTCCACTTTTTCGATTGGCGTTTTTTGACCTCTAAGCTACATTATTCTTGTGAATTTAAACAACCCACTTTCTCCCTGTGGTGAAGACTGCGGAGTCAGCAGAACCTCTCCCAATAGTCGAGAAGAAAAAATATATTCCAAATTCGGTATCTTTTTGATTCTTTTCGGAATTTCATGCAAACCGAAGGCTGTTAAATTTTATTGCAAAAAATGTGGGAGACAATTTGACCAATTGTCTCCGACCGAACTCGGAAATTATGCGTAATTCGATTGACTTCCATAGAATTTAGCGATTTTTAAGTTGTAAAATTTCTTATGCTCGACGACTTCAAAGTTTTTGTAGATCTTGCCGTCTCCGTTCCGATCATCCATATCGAAGGTGAAATTACATCGGAGGCGGATGAGGAAATTCTAGGAAAATACGAATCTATTCCTCAAGAGAAACGAGATCGTGTAATTCTAAACTTTCAGGGAACTTCTTACATCAATTCAGCCGGGATTGCGACTCTCATCAGCTTGATTACAAAAGCTTCCGAGGCAAACAAGAAGGTTGAATTCGCAGGTCTGAATGAGCATTTCAGAAAGGTGATGGATATTGTAGGATTAACGGATTTCGTTCTGATCCACAATTCTCTCCAAGAAGCCCTTAAGTAATCAAGGGCTTCACGTAAAGAACTCTTTCTAAAATTTAGATATTGTCCCCAAAATCCCAAGGTGTGGATTCCTATTGGAATTTAACTACGAAAAGGTTATTCCACAGCCCATAAACTACTAAGACGACAGAATCTGTGGAAACTACTGCATTTTTTATAACGAACTTACAGAATGATTGTAAATGATTTCTTTCAAGGTCTTTGAGACAAACTCTGACATGGTGCACCCACCCAATCGAAGCAGTAAATATTTTTCCGCAAAAAAATAAAAACGAATGTGGGATCCCCACTTTTCGAAAAGTTTTTTCTAAATCAAACTACAAAGTTAAGTAATCCATTTTCGTTTCTTAAAATCTTCAATCACAATTTCCAAATCAGCGGGAGTATCCACGGATAAACCCGCTTCCTGAGCCAAATAAACTCCGATTCCATAACCTGCTTCGATCGCTCTGAGTTGTTCCAAAGACTCCGATTCTTCCAAATTACTTTTTGGAAGAGAATTATATTTTAAAAGAAAATTCCGGTCATATCCGTAAATTCCCAAATGGCGATATAAGGGAACCGTCTTTTTAAACTGACTGGGAATCAAGGATCTAGAAAAATAAATCGCCTTTCCATTCCGATCGATGATTACTTTGACACGATTTGGATCCTCACCATGAGAAAAATCGATTAAAGGGACCGCCGCCGTACTCATTTCCCATTCGGGATGAGAAGCTTTTAGACTCGCAACTCCGTCTATCAATTCTGGTTCGATTCCAGGCTCGTCCCCTTGGATGTTTACAACTACGGAATATTCAGAAAATCGATTTACAACTTCTATAATCCGATCGGTTCCCGAAATATGATCCGCTCTCGTCATTACGCTATTTCCACCGAAACCTCGGACAACTTCATGAATTCTAGTATCGTCAGTTGCGACGACCAGTTCGGAAAGAGCAGTAGACCGGGAAGCATTTTTATACGTCCATTCAATCATAGTTTTATCGCCGATCTTTGCGAGCGGTTTTCCCGGAAAACGAGAGCTCGCATAACGTGCAGGAATTATTCCGAGAATTTTTACCATTAGTTAACAATAAACTCGGTAAAGTAAACTTCCTGGATTTTTCCTTCGGTAAGAATATGATTCACTTGTGCCTTAATCTCTTCCCTCAAATCCAATTGATCTTCAATGTTGATAAGTTCATCCTTCGATTTTCTTCCCACAATTAGGTTAATCAAATCGCGCATTTGGGCGTTTCTTTCCGCGAGTTCCGCCGACAAAGTTTGATCCTCCTTAGCTATCCCAAAAGCGAGTTTCATTTTTACGAAATGAGCTTCTCCCTTATCCGAAGTGTTGATTCGAAATTCTTCCGTAAAGTTATAGTTT
>NZ_CP024871.1:385000-432500 GCF_000306675.2 Leptospira mayottensis 200901116 | reverse complement strand
TTTCCCTTTTCGATTCCCTTTTCGATTCCTTTTTCGATTCCTTTTTCGATTCCCTTTTGCATACCTTCTGAAATCAGTCTTTCTGCAGTAGTCACAGTTAATTCCTCGTATGGTTCCAATTTAGATCTTTGGAAAATTCCTTTGAGTTCCGAAGGTTTGAAATCTCGGACCCAATAGATATACAATAACAGTTTTCGTAAGATTGCAACTCTTTTCGATTCCTCTTCGATCTCCAGTAACAGAGAAAAAAGCCCAGGTAAATGAGAAATAAATTCTAAATCACCTTCTCGAATCTTTTGAACGACTCCCAGAGTGACTTGAAAGGTAATACTTTCTAGTTTATCTTTCAGTTCTATTTCTTTTAGATCGAATAAATCTATTTTAAAATTGGGGATAAAATCTTTTAGAATATCAACTTCTTGATTTGTTAAAGCGAACTGATCTAAAAATCGATTCCCCATTTCTATGTTGATTTCGATAGATTTCAGTAAGATAACCGAGCAGTTGTATGTAAATAGAGTTATCTAAATAACTTTTATGTTCGAAGAGTAAATACAAGTTGGTTTTGTTACCAGACTTAAGAGGAATTTGAAACAATAGATCGGTTTGTTCTTGTTTGAGTTCTTCAGAAATAAAACTGGATTCGGAGAGTTCTAAGTTTTCTAAATCCAGTAGCCTCACTACTTCGAGTGGTAATGTGTTTTTAAAAAATATAGCGGCTTCTTTTTTATCTTGGAACGTTTCTCGGATTAATCGATCGTGAGGATTGTTGACTTCGGTCATGGCTATTGTTTACTTTAGATTTTTATTGAGTCAATTAGATTCCAATCGCAAAACATACGTTTTACGAAGAAATTTGAAACTTAAGAACTTTATCTTTGAATTTTACAGAAGTTCCTTCGACTTTATCTCCGATATAAAAAACAATACCGAAAACTTTTTCTTTGGTAGGATCGTAATTCGACCCGTTTCAAAACAGTTCACTAATTTTTTCGAAAGATCTTAGCCTACATATTGATAAGCTCGTATCGTTGAATCATCCCCAAACCTCCTCCTTGACTAATCCTTATAAAATTGATTACCGTAAATTTTTATTACAAAGCCCGTTTCAGTGCAAAATATTAGGTATTCTGTTATATGGCTTTGAGTAAATGGAAATCCATCTTCAAAATATAGTCTAAAACGAACCCAATGTCTTTGAAAATAGGGTTGGATTAATTTTATCTCGAATCTTTTGAACGACTATTTTTCGCAAAACGACCTGTCCAACGAGTATGCAAAAAATTTCTTTAGATTGAACAAAATCTATTTCTTTCCAATGACTATCTATACAACTTAGAGCCTGTCTTAAAACCTCAGAAATAGGTACCTCGACGAAAACTTAACAATTATAAAATCTGTTCGAAAGCTCGTAAACTACCAAAGAGACGTAATTTGTCATAACTTCTATATTTGATTACAAACTTACTGAATCATTATAACTGATTTTTTGAAAGGTTTTGGGACAGACTCTTAAATTAAAAAAATGCATATAAGGACTACAAAGTATTTGTGCAAAATTATAAAGATCATTTTTCAATTTGAGACGAACAAGATCCCACTCTTCCCAAACAATTTGTTTCATTTGAATTAGAAAACTAGAAATCCCTACTTTTTGTAATCGTAATTCCGATTCGCAAAGATATTTTCTACAGATAAGAAAGGTCTAAAATAAAAACATAAAATACAACAGGAGATTTTCCTTATGACAAGTCCGGTTCTATTTCTCGGACACGGTTCCCCGATGAATCTCATAACCCCTTCAAATTTTACTCTGAACTTGGAAGAATTCGGTTCCACCCTTCCGGAAGTAAAAAACATACTCGTGATTTCCGCACATTGGAAAACAAAAGGAACCTATGTGACCACCTCTGATTCACCGAAACAGATTTACGATTTTTACGGATTTCCTTCCGAATTATACGAGATTAAATATCGACCTTCCGGATCCCCGAAGCTCGCCGAGAGGATTCAAAATTCACTCAAAACCATAAACGTTCAACCTACACAAGAATGGGGACTCGATCATGGAAGTTGGGGAGTGTTGTATTTCCTATTTCAAAAAGCGAATATTCCCGTACTTCAATTGAGCCTAGATTCAAACTTAAGTCCAGAAAAACAATACGAGATCGGAAAAGAATTACAACCTCTGCGGGAAGAAGGAACTTTAATTTTAGGAAGCGGAAACATTGTTCACAATCTGCAAAAAGCTGATTTTTACGATATGAATGCGACACCTGCGGATTGGGCAATTGAGTTCGACGAATTCATACGACAAACATTGGAATCCAGAAACGATAAAGAGATTTTAGATTTTCAAAAAAAAGGAGACATCGCAACGCTCTCGGCACCTACCACGGAGCATTTAGAACCGATTTTTTACGTTTTAGGTGCGATGAAGCCTGAAGAAAAAGTGAAGTTCATTCATCATAGCTTTCAGAACCGAACTGTATCCATGCGGTCCTTTACTTCGGTTTAAAAAATTATTCCTCATCTCCGGAAAAAACCCATTCTTTATTGAGCAAAGAATTGGAAACCTTCATCAAATCCCTCTCCGGATCAATCAGAACCTGACTTTTCCTTCCGTTTAAAGAAACCATAACATCCGCATACACTGAAACTTCTTGAGCAGTTCTTTTCTTCTCATTTTTACCGACCCAATGAGCGAATTGCAAAATCAAATCCGGTTGATAACTCATCATAATCCTCTGGATTTCGTTGAGATGAGATTCCGGAAGGACCACGTTCGTTTCCCCAGTTTGTTGGTTCACCATTCTAAATGAAGCAATACCGTTCTTTTGAACCAACATAATCTGCCAGGAAAATCGAAAACCCTGCTCCGTCCAAAGATGATTTCCCGGATATAAAAAATGCCTAAGAGGAAATAAAGACTGAAAAAGAATGTAAAAAATCCAAAAATAATAAAGCATACGATCAGATAAAAGAAAATCGATTTTTTTTCTCAGCGTCTCAACTTTATAAAAAACGAACTTTTCCGAAATAGAGGACTTAGATTCTAAAAAAAATAAATAAGATTCGATAAAAACCAAAACCGATTCCTTGAAATGAATCGGGAAACGCGTCCACAAAAAATGAAAAATGTTCTCCCGGTCCGGGAACATACTTCTGGATTTCAGAAATTGAAACAGATCGATCGGCCAAGTCGGGGAGAAAAATAAAGTGGCATTCAAAATCATAACCCAAGGAAACATTCCGATCGGAAACAATTTCCAAGTCAAAAAATGAAATATTATAACTAAAGAATATCCCAACATTCTCGTCTTGCGAAATAATAATAAAAAAGGAATCGAGAGATCAAATATCAAACCGGCATAACTAAAAAAGTATCCCGTAGCCGACATGGAAAGAATCGGACCGAAAATCGGGATATCCGAATTACGAAGAAGCCAGATTCTCACCGGTTGCGCTTCGAAAAGCCAGTCCGGAACCAATTTGCCGACACCTCCGAAAAAATAAACCGCTCCAATCTGAAATCTAAGTATATAAAGACTCCATTGCGGAATCGGATCTATATTCTGAATCGATCCACTTTTGAATATTCTAAAAATATGAAATATGTTCAAAGCTCTATCTGCCGGAATCCAAATCAAAATAAAAAGCAACAGACAAATGAGATAGTAATGATTGAGATAAACCGCAACCTCAAGAAGGTTGATGTACGTAAAAATCAGAAAAAAACAAAAAACAGAAATCCTGTAAAAAATTCCCAAGGAGATAAAAACCGCAAAAAAAAGAAGCGAAACAAAAAGAGGATACAAAACCCAACCAGGCAAAACTCCGATCCAAGAAAAGCCGTAAAATTTGAAATGAAAATTCGGATCCAAAAAATATCTGGAAATCCAACCGTTTGTAAAATAACGAAATACTAATATAAAAAGCAGAATGCCGAATATGATTCTATAAAGTCCCAGTGACCAAGCCGGAACTGGCTTAGAAGCCCGGAAGAATAGGTTGGAAAAAAGTTTTTTTCGCATAGTAACCGGAACCGATCGATTTCCACTCACCAGAAAAGCGTTTCTCGGAAAGTTCTGCAAGCATTCCCGGAATTTTCGATTGGGAATCCGGCAAAAGATGATTCATATGAAAAACTTCTCTCATCCCAAAAGAGATATCATTCAGATCCAAACTTCCCGCTCCATCTCGAATTAGAATTTCCCCTCCTTGATTTTTCGCCTGACGTGGATCGGAAAAGATAAAAATATTTCTGTTTTGTTCCAGTGCGTTGTTTGCGGATGAGATTGCGCCCGATTTTTCAGGAGCTTCCACAATAAAAACGGAATTACACATTCCGGTCACGATTCGATTCCGTTTTGGAAACGTATATTTCAAAATCTTTTGACCGGGAGGATATTCCGTCAAAATCAAAGTTCGTTTCGAATACTTCATTCTTTGATAAAGTTTTCTGTTTTCAAAAGGATATTCCGTTTCCGGTCCGGTTCCCATAACTCCGATAACTGCTAACTCTTCGTCCAAAGCCGCACTCATACTCGTTGCGTCGATTCCTTTTGCAAAACCAGAAACGATCCCCGAAAAACCTTTTTTCTTCAAATAGGAAGGAATCAATTCAGCCGCATAACAGGAAATCGGAGAAGGATTTCTCGTACCAACAACCGCCGCAAAAGAGAGATCTAAAATATTCAAATTCCCTTTATAAAACAAAATCAATGGAGGATCATATATTTCCTTTAAAAGAGAAGAATATTCCGGATCAAAAAAAGAAAGAACCGAAAATCCGGTCTTTTTTAAATCGTTCGAAATTTTTTCCGAGGTATACAAGGCCTTCTGCAAAACGGAAGAAGGCAGGAAACGTTTCAAGTGTTCACTCAAACTTGTCCAAGAATTCAATTTTTCGAATATTCTATTTTTCAAACAGAATTTGGAGACATTGGAATCGATGAGAACGAGAGGATTCATTCCGCTTTTGAGGAACTCTCTTCTATTTTTTTCAGGTTTTGAAGCACGTTTTGATACGAATCGTTCTTTTCAAGACCACCGCGAACGAGACCGGCGTCATTCAATTCCTCAATCGTTTTTTTGACCTTCAGATATTCTTCTTTGGAATCTTCCGTCCTACCAAGACGATACAGAAAGTTGGCTTTGGCAAAACGAGCTGGAACATTTTTATATTCTTTTTTGATAATATCATCTATAATTCGAAGAGCCTTGTCCTGATCGTGAAAACCGGCAGACACACCTTCCCAGGAAGAATCTGGCATGGAAGAATCGAAATAGATGAGAGCGAGTTGAAACGGAAATCGCGAATCACGAGGATCTTGAATGGCCAGATGAGTGAAAAGATCGATCGCGATTTGTCTTCTTACGGTCTCCCAACCTCTGTCTTTCGAAGCATTCGCATAAGCAAGAGCAGTTTCGAACAAAAGTTGTTGATCGATCGGTTTTAGAAGAAGTGCTTTTTCAAAAAATGGAATCGCAGGTTCAAAAAAATGAAGTTCCGCACCTACGATTTCCACTTTTTTTCCTTCGTTGTTTTCTTTCAACGCTCGGTTGTAAAATTTGACCCCCATATCGTAGTCGCCGATTTTCATATAACCTTGGGCAATCTTCCAACTGAGAGCGCCTGCAGATCTTGTCTTTTGGGCCATTGAAGAAATTTTCTTTTCCAATTCTACGATCTCCGCTTCCTCCATCGCAAGTCTCTCTTTCCAGGCTTCCAGATCTTCCACGGTCGGAGGCCTATCTCCCCGATTCTGAAATCCGAAATTTTTGGATCTTTCACAGGAAACAAAAACGAATAAGAATAATAAAAGAAAAATCCGTTTCCATGGAAAATTGGAATCTATGCCTTTGAATTCAACGCGGTGAATGGATTTGCAGAAAGTCGAATTCTTAGAATCGGCTTGGAGGTTTCCAAAATTTTTATAAAAGAAAATTTGAATTCTTAGTAAAGTTAAGATCAGATGCAGGATATTTTGAAACATACGATTTCCTAGGATAGAATCGACCCTTTTCTATAAGTATCGGCCTCCCCTAATTGATGCGGTTTTAGAAATGGAAACTGCGGTTTGAATTTTCGAAAAAAAGAAAAAAGCGGAGTCATTTCCCCGCTTTTTAAAGGAAAAAATCAGTCTTTTGAGGTTCCTGCAATCAGAAGAGCGGCTCCTAAAAGAGAAACATCCTTCAAAAGTGCGATCGTGGAAGCCTGATTTCCCGCAGCCGCACCCGGAAGATGCACCAAGACCACAAAAATTCCCAAAAGAACCGCAAGAAGAACAGTCGCCAAATACGTCTTAATTCCGGTAATTACAGAAACCGAAGCCGCAATCAAGGCCAACCCGGTTACATAAACCCAAACAATCGGAAAAGGAATATAAGAAGGAACAATCCCTGTCATCGCGGGACCTGAAATAAAGTGAAATAATCCGAAAATCGCAAAGGGGACCGCATATACTATTTTACCTATTTTTTTCATATTAAACTCCTTAATTCATATCCTTCAGAGAAAATTTCCGAAATCAGTCATTCTATCTGAAAGTCAGGTATCGAATCCTGATTGAATATTGAACTTCAGCAACTATAATTTGACCAAAAAATAAAGTGGGTTTTTCGTTTTGGATATAAAAATTCTCAATAAAACTGATTTGGATTGGCTCTTTACGCTGGAAGAAAATTGTTTCGGTAGTCACGCCTGGACAAAAGAAATGTTATACTCTCACCTTCGAGAGTTTTCAGGAATCGGTTCGACTGATCTCTGTTACATTCTCTATAAACTCGCGGGTGATGAGATAGAAATCTATCGAATCGCAGTGTATTCCCGTCAGAGAAGGCAAGGCAAAGGAAAAGAACTTTTGGAGCATCTTCTAAGTTTCGAAAAGGACAAAACATTTTTTCTGGAAGTCAATTCTACAAATTCTCCAGCAATCGCTTTGTATGAGTCCTGCGGATTCCAAAAAATTCATGTAAGAAAACATTATTATGAAAACGGCTCAGATGCATTGATTTATAAAAAAGCTCCGATAGACGTTTTCGAAAATTTCAGTTTTAACGTACCGGATCCCTGAAACCACAAGTCTCCTAGATCTTTCGGCGAAATCTGAAGTTTCATAAGTTTACAAAACCAAAAGAACGTGTTTTCTTACTGTATTCAAAAATCCTAAACGAAGTCCGTTTAATGATTTCGTAAATTTTTTTTATTATGCGTTTGTTAAAAGCCCTTTTTTAGCTGAAAGTTATTTCCAATCGGTATACACTGCTTTTACTGGAAAATTTTAGTATGAGAAGAATTCTTCGAACTATTTTGCCCCTCTTTGTCTGCGGATTTTTTGTGAACTGTTTTTTAAATCCTCTTTCTAAACTCGTCACTGATACCGTTTTCCCCACGAAAGAAGACTGTCAAAACTGTGAAGAACAACTTCTTGTTGCGGTCTCCGCCGTTTCTCATCCTAGAGTTTTACAGCCTCGCGCCGACGGAATCCAAGCGTTCGCTTTAAATCTTTCCATGTCTTTTCCATTTTATTGCATCGTAGGAATCTGCGCTGGAGGAATTACCGAGAATCAACCCACATCCACGGTTAGCGTTGCGGTTCCGAATGGAACCGATCTTACCGCCTTAAAGCCCAATTTTTTGATTCCGGAAAATTCCAAACTGGAAGTGAATGGAGAATCACAAATTTCGGGAACATCGGTTCAAAATTTCACCAGCCCCGTGATCTACAAGTTTACGGATTCCAAGGGAGAGAGTCAAAGTTATACCGTGACAGTAAGTCCCGCTCCTCCCGAAGATAGAGTAAACGGAACCGTTTTATTTCCGACCGGTGATCTTTGGACGAAATGTTCTTATGGTCAGGTTTGGAGGCCGGGTTTCAACGATTGTAAGGGCAAAGGAAACGAAAACGACAATTACGGAGCAAATACAGACATCGTCTTCTGCGACACTGCCGATGCGTCTTGTGACATCTACGGAAACTTCGCGTTTCAAAACGCCTGTTTCGAGATGCAACAAATATTATCACCTCCTAATATTCCTATGAACGTATTGAGAGCCGGAGATTTCAACCGATTAAGTGCCCTGGTTCTATGCAACGGTTTTTCCAAAGGACCTTCTTGTGGAACCGCAGATCAGTGTCTCGGAAATTCTGGAACCACCGTCAACGAGAGTCTGTTCCCACAAACCGTAAACGGTTACTATTGGACTTCGTCCATTTGTTCTGTTTTAAACATGCAGGTGATCCAATTCGGCGGATTAAGCAACACAACCGTCCAGGTAAAAAACGGTAAGGGCAAGGCTCTGCGTTGCACGTACAATATCTTTTCATGATCCGCTTTCAAACAGTAAAATTCCGTTCCGTTCGAGGTGTGGTTTTGTATGAAATTTAGATTTTACGTTTTGTTTTTTTATTCCATTCTGATCCTATTCGCAAACTGCAAGATCGATCAAAGAGTAAGCGCGGATAAAAGTCATCGGACCGTTTTAGCTTCTGCTGACGCAAGTTGCCAGGTCGCCTTTGTCGAACCCTTGTATTCTTTTCTATTCGGCTTGTTGCCAGTGTTTCGTAAAGCCGAACCAGAACCAGGCCCCGGAAAAACGTTACGCGTCACCGAAGTTACGAACTGGAAAGACTACGTGGTGACCGCGTTAGGCGGTTGGGCAATCACTTTGGTTCGCCGGACGAGAACGATCGAATTCTGCCAGGAGAACTTATACGCCAGCAACTGGAATCCAGAAAAGATTTCCATCGATCAGACCTTGTATCAGATGGCTGTATCCGGTAAAATTATCGTCCATTTGAAATCGGGGGATCCTTTGACCCAGGTAAAAATCGTAGGTTTTGATGAATCCTCCGTGGACGTTGAAACCGTAACCCCCGATCCTCAAGGCGGAATGATGGATCGGGCTTTTTTACGGGATGGCTCGATTTTGGACGGTAAGCAGATCGGACAGGACGACAAGGAAGTGATCATGGAAAATCTGGAAGGGAAAAAAATTACGATCGCCAAATCGACCCTTCATAAGATCGATATGCGGGTTCCGAAAATGATTAAAGAAAAAAAGAATATTCTAAAATCCGAAATTTCCAGGATCGCGTTTGAGGATTTCGAAAAAAAATAGAGGTTTGGTCGAGTTCATAAATCAGAGTTGTTTCAGTTTTTTATTGATTTTATTTTAGAGTCTTGTCCCAAAATCTGTAAAAACTCCGCTAAAATTTAACAATTATAAAATCTGTTCGAAAGCCCGTAGAGACGCAATCTGTGGGAACTTCTATATTTTGCTAGGAACACTCACAAAATGATGTAACTGATTTCTTTTAAAGTTTTGGGACAGGAACAAATTCTAAGACTTTTTTCTCAAAAGAATACTACAAAACGTTCCGATCCCTTCCTGGCGACCCAAAGCTCCCATTTTTTCGGTGGTGGTAGCCTTGACGGAAACGCAGTCCACCGGAAGATTCAATAGATTACATAAGGATTTTGTAATTTTCTCTTTGAGAGGCGTAATTTTGGGCCGTTCTCCGATCACGGTACAATCCACGTTGACGAGTTGGAAATTTCTTTCTTTCATCAGTTCCAAACATTTCGCGAGAATGACCTTGCTATCAATGTTCTTCAATTTTGGATCGGTGTCGGGAAAATATTGACCGATGTCCCCCAAAGCCAAAGCCCCTAAAATTGCATCAGAGATCGCATGCAAAATAATGTCTGCATCGGAATGACCTACAAGGGCAAACTCAGACTCGCATTCCACCCCTCCCAGAATCAAAGGACGGCTTTGGTTTATCTCCAACTTATGAAAATCAATCCCGTTTCCAATTCTAAACATTCAATATTCCTAAATTTAATAACTATAATACTCTGGCAAAGTATCTTAAACGAATCCATATACAAAATTTTCCGACTCCAGCGATTATTTTTCCATCTTTGATCTTCGTTTCAAAAATGCCCAAATGTTCCTAATTTACGAGCCTTTCCTCTTGCATAGAGACTATCAATTTTCTTCTCGATCCTGTAGTTAGAATTTTTCTCATAATATAGACATTTTTTTACTGTAGTTTAACGAACGTTTTGGAGCAGTAATTCGATACGTTTTATATCCGAGGTTTTAGTCTAAATCGAAGGCTCAAAGCAAATTTTACCACATTTCTACTTCGTATCGATTCGATTCAAAAAAACGTCCACGATATTTTGTTTCCATCTTAATTCTTTTCTAAGATAGGTTTCATTGGCGAGATTTTGGTGGAGTTCTATTGATCTTTTTTTATTTCGTTTTGCTTCGTTCCGTTCCGAAAAGTGAAAATTACAAATCGATAGACCAGCGTATGTTTCCCCCAAGAAAGGGGCCCGACGGATTCAACTCGATCGAGCGTAGGAAATATTTTTTTGCCAAAATGTAGTCATCTTTTTGAAGATGAAGATATCCCAGATTGTTGACCGGATAAGCAAACGTAGGATTTAGTTCGATCGCTTTTTGAAAATGAGAAAGCGCTTTTTCCGTCTGATCATCGTTATAGTAACTGATCGCAAGATTATTCCAAAGATCCGGATATTCAGGATCGATTTTTAACGCGGCTTCGTAATAACGAATCGCGGAACGAAAGTTTCCGGCCGAATCATACAAATATCCCAGAGATAAATAAGAGAAGGAATATTCAGGATCGTTTTTGATTGCTTTTTTAAAAAGGTGAAACGCCTCTGTAGGCTTTCCGAGATAAAAATAGATCCATCCAGTAGAAACGTCAGCGGTTGCAGAGGAAGAAACTAAAAACGTTTCCGGAAAATCCGATGGACTCATCCAATTTTTTTCCAAGGTTTTTGCAGCGATTGCATTTTGGAGTAGAATATAATTTTTTCCGCAATTTTGTAATTCGGATTTTCGGTTTTCGAAAAATCAAAGTAACGCAGAGCGTTTTCATAATCTCCGAGATAAAAGTAACACGCACCGATGTTGTTGAAAATCTCGTATTTATAAGGCGCATCTCCGAGAAGATTCAAAAATTGTTCCAGTGCGCTTTTGTATTCTTTCAATTGGAAAAAAGAATGTGCACGCAGATAGTTTAAGGCTAAATTCTCGGATCGATTTAGTGGAGCTGTTCGATTTGCGAGTTTAAGTGCAACGCTGAAATTCTTCAGCTTGTATTGAGTTAGAACTTCGTTTAACGAAATTTCGCGATCGGAGTTGTCGCCCGGGTCGGCAAATAAGACATTTCCGAATAAAAAGAGCAGAATAAAAAGACGATTTCGTTTCCCAAGCATACGGGTCGACCCAAGATTACTTACATTATCAGATTGTAAAGCACTTAACTACTGAGGTTGAGAAGAAACAAAAACCTATTTCTTAAAAGAAAGATCCAACATTCTTTGAACGGACATTCTCCCCTTCTCGATCACTTCCGGATCTAGATGAATTTCGTACTGATCGTACAAGAGCGCGTCTTTGATTTTTTCCAAAGTGATTTTTTTCATGTGAGGACAAACCTGGCAAGTGGAAACGAAATGACGGTCCGGAAATTCGGTACGCAAGTTATCACCCATAGAACATTCCGTAATTAGGAAAATATTCTTCGTTCCAGATTTACGGATAAAATCGCTCATTTGGGAAGTGGAACCGGAATAATCAGAATGATCCACAACTTCGGTTTTACATTCGGGATGAGAGATCACAGTAACGCCAGGAAACTGTCTTCTTGTAAGTTCGATGTCTTCCGCGGAATACATCTCGTGAACCATACAACTCCCGGGATGTGTGATGATCTTTTTCCTGGTAAGATTCTGAACGTTTGCAGCCAAATAACGATCAGGTAAAAAAATCACGGTATCACTTTCCAAGGACTCGATCACTTGTAACGCGTTCGCCGAGGTGCAACAGATGTCCGTTTCAGCTTTTACGTCCGCAGTGCAGTTAACGTATGTAACTACGGGAACACCTGGATATTTTCGTTTGAGATCGATTACATCTTGTCTCGTGATACTCTCTGCAAGAGAACAACCCGCTTTGAGATCCGCAATGAGAACCTTCTTTTGGGGAGACATAAGCTTTGCAGTCTCTGCCATAAAATGAACCCCGTTAAAAAGAATGATGTCTGCGTCCGTATCCGTCGCGACCTTACTCAGGTAAAGAGAATCGCCCGTGATATCCGAGACCCCGTGAAACACATCCGGAGTCATATAATTGTGCCCGAGAAGAATCGCATTTTTCTCTCTCTTTAATTTTTGAATTTCCTGGATTAAGGGAAGTTTTTCTTCCACTTCGTGTTCCATGTAAGTGTTTTTAAGAGCTATCGTAATTTCTTCAAGGGTTTTCATGGGTAAGGCCAATATGTAGTTGTGGTCGAAATTCCTTTTAACTTCGAAAAGGAAGAATCCGTTCCCGTGTTACAATTAGACTGGCATTGCCTCCAAAGATTCCCACTGTTTGTAGAACCGGAACGTTTTGCTGTAACATAATCGGATTCAGTTTCAAAAGAACAGGAAGAATAACTCAAGAAAAATGTGGAATTGCATTTGCTCCAACAGTGGAGAAGTTCCTCTAAAACCTCCCTGTTTTGCATATTGGTAGGATGAATTCCATTTTGAAGTCGATCCATTTCCTGAGAAGAACATTTCTCATTGATTGAAACAGGAGATTTTAAACATAAATTCTCCTGGGAATAATAATCCAAACAGGAAGGGTTTGTAGCAGAAGTTAAAATCCAACCGAGAAGTTGCTGATTGATCGTATCCTCTTTTTGTTTAGAAACGATACAATCAAATGTGACTAGAAAACAAAAAAGAAGAACCAAAACAAATTGTTTGTGTGCAACAAATCCCATTGTAGCTCAGTTTCCTTTACGAGAAGCTTCGATACAATCAAAAAATAAAGAGAAAAAGACAGGTTCGTCAAATCCGAGTTTTTTGATTCTAAAATATATTGACACGATTCTTTTTGAATTTTAAATCAATCTTTATTCCCCAAAATCAAACAGGATTGGTGTTACTTTCAATGAGAAAAT
The DNA here is from genome assembly GCF_000306675.2 of Leptospira mayottensis 200901116. Lineage (NCBI taxonomy): Bacteria > Pseudomonadati > Spirochaetota > Leptospiria > Leptospirales > Leptospiraceae > Leptospira > Leptospira mayottensis. The sequence continues at coordinate 419,499 of NZ_CP024871.1, read as the reverse complement.
TATCTTCTCTAATCACTGTGTTAGTTCTCCTTATTTATTTAGGAAATTGCGCAGCTACAGTCGATGTAGAATATCCGGTATTCCCGAAAGATAAAGAAGGCCGTGCGCTTCAGAAATTCCTCGGAACGATTCGTAACGTAGGTTTGGCTGTCGAAGCCCCAAAGAAAAGTCTCTGGGAAGCGATCTTCGGAGAAGGTTCTAGTTTTATCGACCAAATGCCTTCTAAAGTTTTCGAGGCATTCGATAAAGAATCTTATTACAAACTTACCGACCTCAGCAAACGTGCCGATATCCTTAACGAGGCTACTCTTTCTCTCACAGGAATTACGAAAAGCAGAGCGAAGATCGGAAATCTAATCGGGGCGGAAGCAATCCTTTACATCGGATATCAAAAACCCTATACAGAGTGTGGTAGCGAAAACAAAATCGATGCAGTTGCGGCTGGTCTTAAAGTTGCCGGTTTTGCTGCTTCCATGGCAACGGGTAAAGAAGTGAATACCGGAAACGATCCCGTTTCAAAACCGACTGGCGTTCGTTATATGCTAATTCCTTTAGATGCAACTTTGATCAAAGTAGAAACTGGAGAAGTTAAAAAAGCGGTCGTTTCTAACCCCGCAAAAATTTTTAACAGCGTCGGAAATCTGGAATGTCCTTCCATTCTGGATTCTTTCGGACAAGGATTGGACGAAGCCGCTGCATATATCAAAGGCAGACTTTCTCCGATTGTTAAAACGGAAAGAATTAAGGTTTTCGTAAAAGACGAAGATGAGGAAGTAAAAGAACTTCTCCAAGAAGGTTACGAAGAAATCGTGGGAGAAACTCCAAGTTTTAAAAAGGCAAAAGAAGCCTGGGAAAAAGCGGATAAAAAAGCGAAAGGTCAATCCTGGGGAGCGAAAGCAAACCTAGCGACTTATTATTTTTCCGTCGGCGATTTCGAAAAATCGATCAAACTCTACGAAGAAGCTATGAAACTCAAAGATGCCGATAAAAGTTATCTGAGAGAACTTAGAAAAAGAGTAGAGGCTACGTTTGCAGTTGATGAGAGTAACGCGAAGTAATCTGATTCCTTTGAAATTGCAGAATTGTATGAAAAGCGGACGAAAGTCCGCTTTTCTTATTTCTATTTTCACCTTTTCAATCGTATTCCTTATCGATTGTAGAAAAACCCCGAACGAAGAGGAATGCGTGGAAAACCAGATGCACAACGTAAAGTTGATCGCACAAGCCTCCGAAGACGAAATCCCGCCCACGATGCAACAAATCATGCTGAAACAGATTCTTCAGCCGGCCATGTCTCGGGCCATTGTACTCCGTTGTATGTCCGAAAAAACCCTAAAACAGGTCCAATGCGAACTAGCAAAGGAAAAGTTTAGGGATTTAAAAGAATGTAAAAAATTTGGGAAAGAAGAATCGAAATAAATCCGATTTCGTCGACATTTCAACGACACTTTTCGAAACCCTAGATAGAGATTGAATAAAAAAATAGTATATTCTAATCTTCTAAAATTCCCGCTTCTGAGCAATTCATCAACATATCAAGTGAACTCGGCAAACACTCAAGTTTACTTTTGAGTTCGTTCCAAAACGCGAAAACCCACATTGGATGGTTTTGGGACAAACATTTATCAAAAAGGTTGAACTGCAAGGATCAAGATCCCGAATTGTTCCTTCTAAGATACGCCGGAATATCGTAATCGTCCACTTTCGGAGCAGAACCGTTCGAAGAACGAAGTCGTAAAGATCCAGAGTTTCGATTCTGTTCTGCGTTTTCATCCTGAAAGAGTTCTTTCTTCTTCGCAGAAGAGTTTTCCATTCCCACCGCTTTCTTTTGAAGACCGTAGTTTTCCTGAACCCTCGCAGTCAAATCCTGATTTTGAATAAGTTTTCCCGAAGAGGAACGCCTATCAAAACCGGTAGCGATTACGGTTACCCGAATTTTATTAGAAAGACTTTCATCTTCGTGAAGACCGACGATGATATTCGCGTTCGGATCCACTTGAGAAGTGATGATTCCGGAAACCTCATTCCAATCAGAGATTGTAAGATCTTTTCCACCCGAAACGTTAATGAGAAGTGAAGAAGCCCCCGTAATCGAAGCCGAATCTAACAGAGAATTGTTGATAGCGTATTCAACGGCTTCTTTAACTTTACCTTCTCCGCTTCCTTCTCCGACTCCCATTACCGCATCTCCGGTGTCTTTCATGATCGTTTTCACGTCTGCAAAGTCTACATTGATCAGTCCCGGATTGTTAATAATATCGCTGATTCCTCTGACAGCGTTGAGAAGAATATCGTCGATCACTTGAAACGCAAGATCAATCGGAGTGCTTTTATCCACAACTCTGAAGATGGAATCGTTATTAATGAGAATCAAAGTATCAACGTGAGAACGAAGTTGTTCGATTCCTTTGCGAGCAAGCTCCATTCTTTTTTTACCCTCGAAGGAAAAAGGGAGAGTAACAACTCCTACCACGAGGCATTTCATTTCCTTGGCAATCTTTGCAATTACGGGAGCAGCTCCGGTTCCAGTCCCTCCCCCCATTCCGGCCGTGACAAAAACCATATCGGCTCCGCGGACTGAGGATTGTATTCTTTCCTTATCTTCTTCCGCCGCTCTGTAACCGAGTTCGGGATCACCACCCGCTCCCATACCGCGAGTTACTTTTGTTCCTAAGATGATTTTATTTTCCACTGGAGAACGAAGTAAAACTTGTTCGTCGGTATTGAGAATCGTAAATTCAACCCCTTTTAAAGTGGAGTTAGACATTCTTGTCACTGCGTTCATTCCGCCGCCGCCGACCCCAAATACTTTGATTACTGCGGGACTTGATTTTACTTCTTCTTCAAATCGGATCATATCGTTTTTCCTTTTGGAGAACGGATCAAAGATTGTCTTCAATCCATCTTTTGATTTTTTTAGACCAGCCTTCCGAACGGTCTACGGATTTCTGATCCATGTCCGTCATCCTATCTGCATATTTAATCATCCCGATCACCGTAGAAAATTCCGGAGAGGACGCTTTTTCAGCGAGTCCGCTAATTCCACCAGGCCTTGCTCTGGATGCCGTTAGACGAAATACATCTTCCGCGAGGGTGTCGATTCCTTCGAGCAGACTTCCTCCTCCCGTGAGGATCACTCCCCCTGCAAGTAGCCCTTTCTTGCCAGATTTTTCCAGTTCCTTATCCGCCATCTCAAAGATTTCCCTCATCCTCGGTTCGATGATAGAAACAAGCTCCTCTCGAAGGACTTGCCTTGCGGGTCTTCCACTAATTGGCGGAATTTCGATCGTTTCGGTAGGATCGATTTCGGACAGAATAGTATGCCCGTACCTTTTTTTTAGAAGTTCGGCGGTTTCCAAGGTGGTTTTAAGTCCGATGGAGATGTCGCTTGTAACGTTGATTCCTCCAAAAGGTATCACGGAAGAATAAGAAATCCCTCCGTCCACATACACGATCAGATCACAGATTCCGGCTCCTATATCCAGAACCGCGGTCCCTAAATCCTTTTCTCCCGAAGTCAAAACTGACTCAGAGGATGCAAGGCTAGAGAGAATCATTACTTCACAAGCGAGACCGGATGATTCAATACATTTTTCTAAATTATGAATTGCTGTTATTCCTGCCGTTACGATATGAACTTCTGCTTCTAGACGAACTCCTGTCATTCCGATCGGATCTCGAATACTCGTTTGATCATCAACCGAGAATTCTTTGGAGAGTACGTGTAAGATCTGTTGATCCGCAGGAACCCGAATCGCTTGTGCTGCTTCAATTACTCTGACTACGTCCGGCTCCGTCACGGTTCTATCTCGGTTTGTGATCGCAACTACTCCTTTGGAATTATCAGCTCTAACCGTCTTCCCCGTAATGTTAACCGCCACCACAGAAATTTCTTGACCGGACGTGAGTTCGGCTTCGCTGACTGCTTCGATGATGGAACGTGTAGTGGATTCTATGTTGATAATGGATCCGTTTTTGACTCCAGAGGAAGGATAAGCTCCAGTTCCAATGATTTCCACTTCATACTCGGAAATAGGTCGAGCCAAGACCACCTTCGTCAAAGAAGTTCCAAGGTCCAGTGCAGCAATAATTTTATCTCTCGGTTCCGACATATCAGTGATAGACCGCGTCTTCTCCTCTGATATCCACAAGCTCGGATTGAATCCGATCTTTTTCAAAATATGCCAATATAGCGTAAAGTTTTCTGATTTGGTCTCGATGAAGAAGAGTGCCGATTTGAATTCTCAATTGAATCGGTTCGTCCGCAAAGAAAAAAATTTCCCCATCTTCTTGCAGTAAAACTTCGGAGATTCTCGGCTTTAAAGCGGGGTATATTCGAAAAGCTTGCTCCACCGAATTGTAAAGATCGCGAAAGATAGCGTCTTGGATGGCTCCGTTTTTTACGGGAAAGTTTCCGGAGAGAATACAGAGATCTTTCTCACGAACATCGTCTTTAGAAAGAAGCCGCAATTCCGAATCGATCTCGTAAAGATGCCCGTTCGAATTTACGACGTATACGGCTTTTTTTTCCGTGAGTTCTATGAGTAATTGATCTTCCGACTTTTTAGTGATACGGGCAGAATTGACTCTGGGAAGCCTGGAGAGTTTTTTTTCCAGAAGATCCAAGTCCAACGTATCAAAGGAGGTTCCGGGTTGAATTTCAAGCATTCTTACGATTTCTTCCGTTTTGAGCTTTTCATGCCCCGTAATAATTAACTTATTCAATTCTCGTGGTATCATCCCCTGATAACCGAAGCCGAGCATTATTCCAACACTCAAAATTCCGATCAGGAGAGCCAAAAGGAGAATGTTTCTTCTTTTCTGCACAAATTCTCTTAGGAAGTCAATCAGATTATGTCTCATAATAAATTCTTCAGGGAAATTTCTTCCCTGATTTCCATATCGGGTTTTGGAATCACTCTACATCTTGTTTTTTGCTGTAGGAATTCCCATATTTCAAACGGCTAAGACAATATTACAATTTCATATTCTCCTTCTAACCTACTACTTGAAACGTAGGAACTCCCACAGATTACGTCTCTTTACGTTATTTTAAGGTCTTAAGGCAGGCTTTAAAATCAAAAAAGTCCAATCCGGATCCGACGGTCAGCAATAGGGAAAATAAACCCATTACGATTCTCTCTTTTTCAAAAAAAGAAAGTCGCGTCGGAACAACTGTCCTATAAAATCCGATCTTATAAGAAATAGACTACCTCATGAATCTTTCCAAACATACAGCTATTTTGACAGGTATTATTTTCTTCTTAGGATTTTCCTTAGGGATCTATGTTTCCGTGGTTGAAAAGGCCGGAACCCAAGATGAATATCCCTATACCATGAAAATTTATTATCCCCGCTTGGAAGGAATTCATCCGGGTGCGCCAGTTCGAATTTTGGGAGTAGAAAAAGGAATTGTTCGCAGCTTGGACGTGATTCCGATAGACGAAGTAGGAGACCAGAAATTTTTAAATAAGGATCAGACAAAAGCAATTGAAATCGTAATCCGACTCAGAGAACCAGTCACACTTTGGGACAATTACAAAATCACATTCCAAACAAATACAATCCTCTCCGGAAGAACGATCGATATCGATCCGGGTTCCTTCGAAAAAGAAGACACCACTTTTTTTCAACCTACCTACTTGGAAAAGGAACAAAGACCTCCGGATTTTTTACCTTCTGCGGATTATTTTGAAGATTTTTTCTCAGCTTCCACAGGAGTGATTCGGGAAAACCGGGAAGACATCCGTGTGTCTTTTAATAATTTTTATGAGATTTCGGAAAAACTGAAATCGAACCGTGGAACGATTCCTCGAATTATCAACTCTCCGGAAACGTACGACAACGTGATAGAACTTCTTTCCGATGCGAGAATTTTCGGAAACGATATGCGTCGCTATACAGAAGGTTATCGCAAGTTGGAACGTTCGGCTCCGACCCCATTTACAATCAATTTATACCGCAGAACCACACTAATCGGGAGCGTAGGCAATAATTATTATTTTCGTAAATTATAATATAATAATTTTTAAAATAGTCACCAAACCGCTTCCACAACAGAGCGAATACGATAGACTCAAAATAACGTAAATTGACTAATCCCTTTCTATGCTCCCAACTACTTAAGTTATCTTAAGACGAATTCCCTTTGTTTTATATTATTTTTAAGACAAAATGGCGCCCCTTCTGGGCTTGAAAACCGTGGGTTAGATGCAAGCATTTACCACAAAACAAGAAAACCAACAGAAGGAACGTAATGAAAAGAAAAATATATGTAGGAATGGATGTCCACAAAGAAACGAACAGAATTGCGAATTTAACGAACAATACAAAGGAAATAGTAAAAGAACAGCAGATAAAACATAATGAGGTTCAGATCAAAAAGTTCGTCAATAAACTAAAATCAGAATGGAACGAGATACATAGTTGTTACGAGGCGGGAGTAACCGGTTATCCACTTTACAGATATCTAAAGTCTTTGGGAGTGAATTGTATCCTTGTAGCGCCAGGAAAGATACCAAGACAAAGCTCGGATAAGATCAAAACGGATAAGAGAGACGCGATCAAATTAGCAAAATTATTACGAAGTGGAGAATTAGAATCGATTCATGTACCGAGTGAAGAGGACGAAGCGGTAAGAGATTATTTGAGATCCCGTGACAGTCTTCGTTTGGATTTAGGAAGGAATCGTCAAAGGTTGATGAAATTCTTATTAAGAAAGGGTATAACCTACTCAGCAACAAAGTATTGGACAGTCAGTCATAACAAATGGTTGAACAATCTACAGTTTAACAACGAGATCCTTCAAGAGACGTTTAACGACTATTATAGTCGGGTAAGAGTTCAAGAAGAGAATTTAAAAGCGATGGATAAGAGGATACAAGAGATAGCGGAAAGTGAACCGTATCGAGAGAAAGTAGGAATATTAAGATGTTTCCGAGGAGTGGATTATCTAACCGCAATGTTTTTACTTTGTGAGGTTTGTGACTTCAAACGATTCAAAACAGCCGGTTCGTTCATGAGTTTTCTTGGACTTGTTCCGGGAGAATATTCCAGCGGTTCCAAAAGAAAACAAACAGGGATAACAAAAACTGGAAGTCCCAGACTTCGAAGGATTTTGACAGAAGCAGCTTGGCAACATCGTTTCCCTGGAACAGGAAGTAAGATTGTAACCGCACGTAGATCGGGACAACCTGCGTTAGTTGTTGCTTTGGCGGAAAAAGCATCTCTCAGATTACACAAGAAGTTTCGTAATCTACAGCAAAGAGGAAAAACTCCTCAGGTAATGATAACGGCAGTTTCAAGAGAGTTATCCGGATTCCTTTGGGCGGCGATGAATCTGGTTGCATAGAGTTAGAGTAATGTTTCATCCAATAATTGAATTCGTTAGAGAAGATGTACGATAAAGGAGGAATACTTGTTGGCTCAGTGTTGAAGCAAATTTGAATTTCAAATTTGACCTTCGTTTTAAGACTAAGAACAGCTCCCGATGTATAGATTATCCTGCGGTATCCAACCCGCGAATATCAGTCTGATCAATCGTCGCGAATGCTTTTCTCTAACGAGTTAAATTATTGGGTGATTAAAAAAAAATGCGAAAAAATATTTACGGCTCCGGATGGGGGCGCCATATCAGAGCCTGTCTTAAAACCTCAAAATATAGGAACCTAGACGAGAATTTAACAGTTATAAAATACGCTTGAAAGCTCGTAAACACCAAAGGGACGTAATTTGTGAGAACTTCTATATTTTATTACAAACTTACTGAATGATTGTAACTGATTTCTTTTAAGGTTTTGGGACGGCTCTAATGAGATCCGTTCCGAAGAATCAATCATCTACAAGTGCCTTTTCTTAATTCGATTGTCAGACAAATTCTCTTATTGATTGATAGCATTTTTATAACAATAATTTTCTTCGGTCATACTGATCCCATCCTGTGACCTGCGTTTGAGCATAACATTCGTGTAATTCTTCAAACAAAAGATCGAAATGACCTTTTTATTCCTAAGGACTCGTTCAAGAGTCCTATTTAAAGCACGAATTCAACCTTCTGTTTCAAGAAAGTGGTGGAGTTTGAATCCTACAATTTTTCCGGAATATAAAATCAAAGAAAGATAACCGTCTTTAACTTTGATGTAAATATATCGGAAACAAAGATCAGATTTGCTTCTGCAGGAATTAAATTCTGGATTGAATTGGGATATTTGAAAAAGGAAGTTTGAATTTGTGATTCCTGGCGTTAGCAGCGATTTTGTGTAAATAACGTTCTTTAAAAAGAATCCAATTTCAATTTATCCCCGAAAACTGATTCATTGCTTTTCCCCAATCTTGAATCGGCGCGATCCACCATTTTTTAGATATATTATTCAATGTTAAATAGAGAAATTTGATTTCGGCCTCATGGTCGGAAAGGATCCCCGATTTTTGATAATTTTTCTCGTATATCTTTCTTTGTTTTTCCAAAAAGAAAGAGAATCACTTCTCAAAAGACGACCTGCCCATCTTGATGCAATATTCTTGCAGGATCTCTTCATTTTTACTCTCACTATTTTACTTCTTGCCATACCTTTCTAACCGTCTCAGAACCTTTGATTCCGTTGTATTTTCTACGGATGAAATCAGAAATCGGCTTCTCGATCCTTTCCGATCAACTCTGCAAGAATCAATCCCGCAAAGACGATCGTACAACCCGCAATCCGAATGGGCCCCGAAGTTTCACCTAATAATAAGAAAGCGATGATGGAAGAAAAAACAGGTTCCAAAGAAAAGATGATTCCCACACGAGTTGGTGACACATAACGTTGAAATTTCGTTTGTAAAAACGTAGTCAATACCGAAGCTAAAAGCGCATTGTACAAAACCCCTGGAATCAATCCCATACTCGGATTAATCCTCGCTTCCTCAATTCCGGTAAAATGAAGACCGATCGTCGACACTAAGGCGAGAAAACCAGCCACAAAGGACTGATAAAAAATGGAAACTCGAATCGGAATTTCAGAGCCCACACGATCCATTTGGATGATATACAAAGAGAAAAAAAATGCACCGCCAAGAGTAATCCAATCTCCACTTGTAATCATCAAAGAACCTTCCATCCCGATTTCTCCCAAAAGGATCAGACAAATTCCAGTAAAAACCACGGCAGCCCCCAAAAGATTTCCCCTTGCGGGCATTTTTCTTTTGAAGACCGCTTCCAGAAACGGCGTAATAACAACTAACGTTCCTATCAAAAAAGAGGATTTAGTCGCCGTCGTAGTTTTGAGTCCTAAGGTTTCACAAGCAAACCCGAGATATAAAAACATTCCGAGCCAAAATGCACTCGGGTACCAAACTTTACCGCTTCTAAATTCTTTCCAAACAAATGGAAAAAAAACGAAGCTTGCAATCCCAAAACGAAGACTCAAAAAGATAGAGGGAGAAGTATCCCTGAGTCCGAAAACCGTCATGGTGAACGTCCCTCCCCAAACCAAAGTACAAAGGATAAGATATACCTCGTTTCCAAATTGTCCGATACGAAACATTAAATTCTACTTTTCTTAAGTATGATTTTTAGAGGTTCCCAGTTTCGGCGAGGTCGGGACCAAATTTCAACGGATTCGTAACCTTTTTTGGAAATTTTGATCTTCGTTTCCTTTCGATCGGGAAATAACTGAAAGAAAAATCCATTGACCGGATTGGAAACCCGAATTTCCTCATGAAAGTATTTTATTCTTTCAATTTCGATTTTCGCTTCGAGAGGTGTGCCGAATTCGTCCGTAACTTTCAAGAAAATCTTTCTTCCTTCCAAGACTTCGTTTAACAAAATATTCCAAGTTTCTCTCAAAGAAACGTTCACCTTTTCCACTTCCCCATATACGGGATTTAGATGTGTGGTTTCCAAAAGATACGCGAGTGTTCCATGAGTGAAATATAAATAATCTTGATCTACTCCATCAATAGGATAAATATTTTTTTTCGGTTCAAATTCTTTTTCGGGATTCAAGCTTGCGACGGAAGCTGCGATCTTCCTCCCTAATTCTCCAGCCATGTCTGGTTCTGGATTGTTCAAGGAATCGATTGAATAAGGAATTAACAGACAATTTGCATATGCGTGATAACTAATAGACGCAGCAAATCTTTCCCGATCGGCCAAATCCATCATCGCCTTTGTTTCGGGTTCCGATCCCGCTGAAGGCCCTCTATAAAAATAGTTGGAAGGATTCGAAGAAGAATAACCTCCTCCCGTTTTTCCCCAGAAAAAAGGATAGTTTCGGTTGATATCGACTCCCGGATTTAATTTGTCATTTACCGGACCAATTCCAGGATGACCGTTCTTTCTTCCCATCAAATTGGACACATGCCAAAAGTGCCTGGCTCCGTCTGGATTAACAATCGGAACAACCCAGATCTTCATCTTATTTAGAATTTCCTCATATCTTTTAGGCTTGGACAAAACGGAATATACGATATCGTAACAGTGTTCGATAGAGATGACTTCATTTGCATGATGGGCACAATTGAAAAGGACAGAGATCTTTTCCTCATCGGACAGGTTCGTGTTCGTAAGAAGCAATGCTGGAATCTCTCTACCTCTTGCAGTCTTACCGATTACTTCCGCACGAGCTCGTTCGGGGTAACGACTTGCAACTCCAAGTATATAATGAATATTTAATATATTATCCTTATATCCTTTTTTGAGATCGTCAAGGCCGGTAAACTGTTCTTTGATGAGATCCTGATAATTTCCAGAATAGTATTTAAACGGAAAGTATTGCTTGACAACCGTAACTCCCGGAGACGGAAATCCAAACTTTTCGACATCTTCCTTACTCATCACGGAATAATAAGAATCAGCCTCTTGATAACTGATGGTATACTTTCCTTCCGTTTTCTCCTTAAATTCTCCTAAATGCCCAGGATCGATCCGAACGAGGAGCATTTTTCTTGGATCATTTAACGGAGAATTCAGGATTTTCTTTCGAAAGAAACCTCCACAGGAAACGATTACAAACAGACTCACACAAAAGAAGAATATGGTGCGAAATGGAAAGACGGAATACGATTTCATTCTCTTTAAAATATTAGAACTAATTTGTCACGGTCGTTTTAAGAATCCAGAGATTTTTTAAAATACTTGATTTGTTCGTTTCCTTTTTCAGTCTATCCTCATTCTAAAAGATTCTTTCTACTGCGGAATCCTTTAGGATAGGAATCTTCATGAAATCAAAAATCCGAAATACTCTTCTACTCGCAATGATTTCGACCGCCTATTTAGAATGTACGTACAAATTGTTTGCGAACTCCCCTCCCTGCGGCGGAAAAGAAATCGCCGGAATGAAATGTATTGCTGCCGGAGAATTCATCCGAGGAAGCAATACGTACGATGCGGACGAGAGGCCGGAGGAGAAAGTTTATGTGAGTGACTTTTATATGGATATATACGAAGTCACAAACGAAGAATTTAATAAATGCAAAAACGCGGGTAAATGCCAAGAATGCTTAAAGACGGGTAAATGCAATTACATCGGACCGCGTTATGGTAAACCGTATTTAGGTCCCAAACAACCCGCGGTAGGAATCAGCTGGCATACGGCAAAAGAATTTTGCGAATGGGCAGGCAAAAGACTCCCAACTGAAGCGGAATGGGAAAAAGCGGCCAGAGGGCCCGATGGAAATTTATACCCTTGGGGAAACGAACTCGCAACCTGCGAGAAAGCGATTATCGCTGTGGGAGATACCAAAGGATGTGTCGCTAAAAAAACGGAGAAACCCCATCTTATGCCGACAGCCGACGTCGGAACAAAAGCCCCTGGGGTTTATGGTTTGTATGATATGGCTGGAAATTCATGGGAATGGACTGCAGATTGGTATTCCTCTTCTTTTAAAGTCTGCGGAGATGCGTGTAGAGGAAAAGATCCCAAAGGTCCTTGCGGTGGAAAAGAATCTTGCCCAGGTTACTCAAAGAAAGTCTTAAAAAGCGGCTCTTGGTGGTGGCCGGCAAGTTATGCGAGAGGCTCCAAAAGGAGAGCCCACATTCCGGAAAACTTTCCGGAATACCATCATTTCGGTTTTCGCTGCGCAAAGGACGCAGATAATTAATATGATCAATAATTTTAAATTAGGAATTTATTTTATTCTTATACTCCCGATCCTTTGTTTTTCATTTTGCTCCGGACCGGAAAAAACCAAAGAGACCCAAAACCACCATTCGAGAGAACAAAATCTCGTTTCCAAACTCGGGATTTTTAAGGAGACCCCTCAAGAAACCCTCGTTCCCACAAAATGGGACGTAGGCGATACTACCGTTTCCAACGAAGATCGCTTAGATCTTCTTATTCCTCACGTTCAAAACATAGGAAACGCTTATGTTGGAGTCGGATCGGAACAAAATCTCACAATCGCAGCTTGGGCGAAATCTGATTTTATTTATCTTATGGACTTTACCCAGATAGTCGTTCATGCAAACACGATCACAATTCTTTTCCTTAAAAAAGGAGAAAAGAAGGAAGATTTTATCCGTCTTTGGGGTAAAGAAGGCGAAAAGGAAGCCCTTGAGCTAATTCAGACCTCTTTCTCTGATCCAGAAGTCTACAAGAAAGTTTATAAACAAGCTTCTCCGTTTATTCGTAAACGTCATAAGACCAACTTGATGCTCGCCCAAAAATATAACTACAAAATGTTCCAAACCGACGAGGAACAATACTCTTATATCCGTAAATTGGCGATCGAGGGAAGGATTTTCCCCGTCCGTGGAAATCTTCTCGGAAATATTACGTTAACCGGAATTGGGAACACTTTGAAAAAAGTAGGCCATAAGATCGGGGTTATTTATTTTAGCAACGCAGAAGAATATTTTTCTTATCCTAAGGAGTTTAAGAATTCCATTCTCAATCTTCCGATCGAAGAAAATTCTCTTGTGGTGAGAACGATTTCCGTACGTAAAGACTTGTTCCCTTGGTCTCCCGGTTCCGAAATTTCCACGGACAGGGGATTTCACTACTGCGTTCAAAAAATTTCTAATTTTCAAAAATGGTTAACAAGCGACAAACCAGGACTTCGCTCTTTACAAGTTATGGTAGAAGGCGGGACCGTCGACAAGAAGAATGGAATCACAGTCGTTGACAAGGAACCGGTCGTAACTCCTACACCGACTTTAACGACTACCCCACCAAATCAAACAAGAACCAATCAACTTACACAATAAGAATCGAGTTCTGAAAGCAAATTAAACAATCCGTTTTCAGAACTGTCTGTATACAGAATTTGTCCTATGGATCCTACATAATAGGATTTTGAGACAAACCTCCCGTTTAAACGCAAAACTATAATCTTATTTGTATCTCAAGACGTAAGAATTTCTATAGAAACGTAACAACGAAAAGTATATTCGAAAGTTCATAAACTTGCTCAAGAGCGAGAACTCCTGCGTTTTTAGTACAAACTTGCTGAACAATTGTAACTGATTTTTTAGGTTTTTAAGATAGGCTCACAATCGTTTTTCAATTCCGATCCCACTTTTCTTAACCTCACGATACACTAACTGATTTTTATGATGAGAAATTTGACCTTTAAGACAACAGACAAAAAAGATACGTTCTTAAAATTATTACAAATATTATAAAATTATAAAGTAAAACATAAAACGGCACTTCTCCATTTACAAAAATCCAATCGAACAAAATCCACGCAAAAAGAAAACTCACTTCCTAAGTAACTCCAAGCTTTTTTCCTTCTAATTAAAACGCGACAAAATCGACTTAAGGATGCATAACTTACTATTAAAGTCCGGATATAAAATACGTTTTTTGTTTTTAAACCGAAACTTGAATCTAAAAAACAAACGTACTACGAAAGCAATTCAAGCTTTATTAAACCCTAAAGTAACAATCAGTCAGACATAACCCGCAACAAAATAAAGATTCAATAAACACTACCGAGCTTATGATTCATTTTACATTTACACTATAATTTTATTATTTACAATATCTGAAAAATATATCCAACATTGAACGCCAAGACACAGGAGTCAACATGACAGACTACATTGTTCGCGGAGGTGAACAAGAACTTCCTCCGCCTTATCATATGAAACAAGTAGAATTTTACGCCTTTTGTATACAAGGAAATCAGAATGCGATTCAATCTATCGTAGATAGAGATCTTAACGGGCCCGCAAGTGGCAAGATGCATTACTCTGCATTTACAGATAAGTTATTTCTTGTATTTGCAAAACAGCAATATCTTGTTCCGGGCAACGATTGCGGCTGGGTGAAGGAAACAGACGTAGGTTTTTGGATTCCTCTTTTTGCAAAAGATCCGTTTCGAATCCGGTTCTATCAACCTTATCTCTTCGTGGATATTCCTACTGCAATGGCTACGGGAAGAGAAATCTACGGTTTTCATAAAATTCAAGGTGAATTTCAAATACCTTCTCTTCAGGTTCCTCCCGAATACTTTTCCGTGGATGCGATCACCCCTCGTGGCAAAGACCGTCAGGCTATCTCCCAACGGATATTCACTCTTACTTGTCCCCCGGAAGAAACTCATTCAAAAGAATCATTCGATGAATTGTCTAAGTTGGGAAATGAATTCGCTAAGATTCTTTTCGACGACCCTTTCAAGATTAAAATTCCGAGCACTGGCTCAACAATCAATCTCTTGGAGCATTTATTTTTTCCCGAAGTTGGAATGGTCTTCTTAAAACAATTCAGGGATGCGGCCGATCCTAAATTAGCTTGTTATCAAGCAATTGTAGAAGCGAACAGCAAAGTTACTCTATTTCGTAAGGGCGGAATTTTGGAAGGGAATTACATTTTAGATATTTTGAGTAACGCGTATTTTCCTTTCATTTCCGACTTTGGCCTTAAAAGCACTTCCGTCTCGATTCAATTTGGACTTTGGTGTGACTTTGATTTTGATTTTTCTCCCGGAAAAATCATTCATCAAAACGTTTAAAACCACTTCGGAGAAAAAAACTACATATGTAAAAAACGAAATCGAATTTGGGAATTTGTTAGTTTAAATTCAATTTGCAAACATATATTAAAATTTTAATATATTCTACCAATATAGTTTAACTGATAACAGGTGAGATTTTATGAAGAACAAAAAAGAAAAAGTAATTATACTCGGAGGCGGTTTGAGTTCTCTCGTTACTGCATACGAAATCACTTCTAAACCCGATTGGCAGGAGAAGTACGACATCACAATTTATCAATTAGGTTGGAGACTCGGCGGAAAAGGCGCAAGCGGCAGAAATCAGGACTTTTCCAATCGAATTGAAGAACACGGATTGCACATTTGGTTCGGATTTTACGATCACGCTTTTCAACTCATCAGAAAATGTTATCAAGAACTCGGAAGGCCTCTCACTGATCCTTTAGCTACCTGGGAAGAAGCGTTTAAACCGGCGAACTTTTTCGTATTGGAGGAACAGATAAATGGAAATTACCAACCTTGGCCGATGCGATTTCCGATGAACAATCAAATTCCAGGAGATACTACCGAGCTTCCGGATCCTTCGGTTTACCCTTCGATGATTCTAAGTTATGTGAACGAATATTATGTAAGTCATCGGAAATCCATTTTTCCGGAAAACGAGCAAATTGATGATCAAAACATCTGGAAACAAATCTTAGAATGGATAAAAGACGAGGAGGAAAGAGACAGCTTAGACGTGATCGAAAAAATCATTCTCGTTCTAAAAAATCTTTCGAATAAACTAAACGATGATTTTGCTTATGATCACTTTCTAAAAATCCTAGACCTACTCATTGATAATCTTTGGGAAAAAGTAGAGAAAAAAATCGAATCGAACACCGAGGCAAGAAGATTCTGGATCTTAGTCGATTTCAGTCTCACCAATATCAAAGGAATAATTAAAGACAACATTTTAGAGAAAGGTTTCGAAAGTATAGACGACTTCGATTATAGAGAATGGCTAAAACGTCACGGAGCAAACGAACTCACGATCAACTCCGCGATCGTGCAAGCAATCTACGGTCTCGTATTCGGAGGGAAGCGGCAATACACTTTCGCCGCTGGCACGGCTCTTAAAGGAGCTTTAAGAATGGTCTTTACCTACAAAGGTGCGGTCGCTTATAAAATGCAAGCGGGAATGGGAGACGTCATTTTCACTCCTCTGTATGAAATCCTGAAAAGACGCGGAGTTCACATCAAATTTTTTCATCGAGTGAGGGAACTGATTCCCGGAAAATCGAACGGACAATCCTTGATTCAAACTGTAAAAATCGGCAAACAAGTGAACCTAAATAAGGATGAATACTGTCCCTTGATAAACGTAAAAGGACTTGCATGCTGGCCAAGTGAACCTCTCTACGACCAAATCGTGGAAGGAGAAATATTAAAAAAAAATAATATAGATTTGGAGAACTATTGGTCCACATGGCAGGATAAAGAGGAGATCATCCTCGAATATGGAAGTGATTTCGATCGAATCGTATTCGGAATTTCCATTGGTGCAATTCCTTTTATATGTCCGAAGATTTTAGAGGAAAGCTCAAAGTGGAGACAAATGACGGAATCGATCACAACTTGTCTAACGGATGCGTTTCAGCTTTGGATGTATCCCGATATTGCAGGTCTAGGATGGAAATATTGGAAGAACGAATCTCCGGTGCTAGGATCTTACGTAGAACCTTTTGACACTTGGTGCGACATGAGTCATCTCATCAACAGAGAATCTTGGTCAGATTCCCTCTCGCCAAATCATATCGCCTATTTTTGCGGCCCTTCTCCCGCCGGAATAACACCTAAGGATCCTCTGGTTAATCCGGATATACCGACTCAGATGAAAAAATTAAAGGAAAGGATTGTGAAATTTCTAGAGCAAGACGTGCATGTTCTTTGGCCGACTTCTACGATTCCTGGAAAAACTTCAGGGTTCAATTGGGATTTTTTATTGGATGCAAACAAGGCGGAAAAAGGACCTCAAAGAATCGAATCCCAATATGTCCGTTTAAATATTCAACCCACGGAAAGATACGTTTTATCGGTGAAAGGTTCGACGAAATACAGACTTCCGGCGGGTAATAACGGATACTCCAATCTTGTAATTACGGGAGATTGGATTCAAAATTCCGTGTTAAACGCAGGATGTGTGGAAAGTACCGTCGTAAGCGGTATCGAAGCGGCTCGTTGTTTTTCTTAAATTTCGGAAATGGAATCTTTTTCTTTTCGATTTTAGAAAGAACACTCAATTTTTCTAGGATGAAATTCCAGCTCCACGGTTTTAAGACGTTAGGACTTTTTTCCGTAAATCATCAATTTTTAATATATAGATCTCTGGATCAAAGATCGGGGAAACGCGTTCTTCTCAAACTCCTTCGTCAAAAAGACAGGACCATTAAGAACATTCAAAAAATCTATCACGATTTTAGAATTTCCAATTTTGTTAAAGGACCGAGAATTCAGAATTCCCTAGAATTAATACGACATGAGGGCAGTCCAATTCTCGTAATCGAAGACTGCGATTCAATTCCTCTTTCGAGATTGTTTCCTAACGGAGTGAATTCCATTGAGAAATTTTTTGAGATTGCCATAGGCATCTCCTTAGCACTCAAAGAAATTCACGAAAAAAAAATTCTCCATCAAGCACTCCGTCCAGACAACATTTGGATCCAAGCGAAAACGGGGATAATTAAAATTACAGATTTTTCATCCGCAACTTTCTCGGACAAAGAAACCTCAATTTCGATTACGCCGGATTTACCCGTCGAAATACTTTCCTACATCTCCCCAGAACTAACCGGAAGACTCTCTCGTATTCTGAATCTTCGCACGGATTTTTATTCCTTAGGAGTCATTTTATATCAGATGATTACTGGAATTCTTCCATTTACTTCCAAAAACGGAAATGAAATTTTACACGCCCATCTAGCAAGAAAGCCAATTCCAGTACACATAATTCGGAAAGAATTGCCTATTCCGATTTCACTCGTTATCTCTAAATTACTTAAAAAAGATCCGGATCAACGTTATGCATCCATTGATGGGTTGATATACGATTTAAAACTCTGTCTTCAAAATTTTCAAAAAGGAGAAATCGATTCGACGTTCATTCCTGGCTCCAGAGACATTCCGGAACTAACATTCGATTCTTCCGTTCTTCACGGAAGAGATAAGGAAAAAGCCGTTTTAGAATCTTCTTTTAACAAAGTACTCCGGGGAGATACGGAGCTTGTTTTTATCACAGGTGATTCTGGTTCCGGGAAATCGGCACTTGCAAAATTTTTTTTAAAGAGTATCTCCGAAAGAGGCGGAATTATCATCCAAGGTAAGTTCGATCAGTATGAAAGGTCGATTCCGTTCGGCGGACTTATACATTCCTTAAGGGACTTGGTTCCGATTTTACTTTCCAAACAAGAAAAAGAAATCAGGAAATTAAAAAGACTGATCACCCAGTACATAGGAGACAACGGAAAAATACTTTTGGATCAGCTTCCCGAATTGGAGTTTATTTTAGGTCCGCAACCGGAATTGTCCGAATTACCTCCAGATGAGAATCGAAACCGTTTCTACTATACTTTTCATAACTTTATCAGAGCCCTTTCCGAAATGAGCAGACCACTCGTCCTTTACATGGACGACTTACAATGGGCCGATCCGGCAAGTCTTAATCTCTTAGAAACTTTTTTTATCCATTCGAAAATTAAGAATTTCTTATGTATTCTCTCATTTAGACCAGAGGCGGTCGAATCTCCAAATTCGTTTTCCGAAATCCTAAAATCCATCGAAACTAATAAGATTCAGAAAAGTCTGATTACAATCGACTCGCTCGATAAAAAAAGCATTTATCACCTTATTCAGGATTTGGTTCCCAGCTCAGAAGAGCAAACTCGGTCCGTAACTTCCATCCTCCATAAGAAAACATTGGGCAACCCTTTAGCGGTCATTCAGCTCCTTAGAACCTGTAAAAAAATGAATATTTTCTCTTACGAATTCGAATTTCAACTCTGGAACTGGGATCTCGAAAAAGTCGATAGTCTATCCGCTGCGGATAATGTCGTCGATTTTCTCTGCGATAGAATTAAGGAACTTACTCCGGAAATTCGGGAACTGCTCGGAATCTGCTCTTGCCTGGGAGAACGATTCACTTTAGAATTCATTTCAAAATTAAGTTTTTTTGATATTCCAAAACTTAATCAAACTCTTTGGGAGGCGGTAAAAGAAGGACTTTTAATACCCTTTCATAATCAGAATCAATCTATTTTTGAAAAAAGCCTTTCTTCAGAAAGAACCTTCGGTTTTTCGCACGACAGAGTTCGACAAGCAGCTTACAGTCTTTTAGAAGAATCAAAGCGAAAAGAATTTCATAAACAAGCAGGAGTAACCCTGCTTGCCATTCACGGTCCAGAACCTAAAAATAGAATTCTTTTTGAAATCACGAATCACCTTAATCAGGCTCTTGATCAGATCGAAGAAGAAACTCTTCGTAATAATCTTATAACCCTAAACTACAAAACCGGTCTCCAAGCCAAAAACTTCGGTTCTTACGAAAGTTCCCTTCAATATCTGAACTCTGCATTGAATTCTTTGAATCAGGAAGTTTGTATCAAAGATTTGGAATTTTATTCCAATTTGATTTTGGAAACCGCAGAAACGGAATATCTTTTGAACAATTACGAAAGGGCAATATCACTTTTGGGATTATTAGAAAATTTAAGCATTTCGAATTTACAGTATATTCGCGCAAATATGATACGTGTTCGGCTTTATTCTAAAATGAACAAAGTCGAAAAAGCCGTTTTAGCCGGTCTATGCGCGATGGAACGTTGCAATATTCAAATCCCTTCCTCTCGATTTAAAATTAATTTGGTGCTTTTTAAGGAATTACTTCTCTCTTTGATTTTATCCAAAGGAAAATCTGATTTCGAACTAGTCCATCTAAAGGAAAATTCGGAACCGGAATACCAAGCTCTGATTGACCTTTTTGCAGATCTTGGTCCTTCCGCATTCACGTACAACCAGAATCTTTTTGCACTCTTAGTATTAAAAATATTTAATGCTTCTTTAACAAAAGGAGTTTCCAGAAGTAGCCCGATTGCATATAGCGGCTACGGAATGATCGTAAACCAAATATTTAAAAATCTGAATCAAGGAATACGTTATTCCAAAATTGCGATGGATCTAAACAAAAGGATTCCCTTCAACCTTGTAAAATGGAAAGTACAGTACGTTTATTCAGCTTATCTTTGCCATTGGAAGAAACATATCATTCCCGACATAAAACTGTTAGACGAAGTTCACAAAGGAGCGTTACAGAACGGAGACATTCTTTATGCGGGATTTAGCCTACAGGCAAAAATTCAGAAAAAAATCTTCGCTTCCTGCCCGATAGAAGAACTTTTAATGCATGCAGATTTCGCAGAGAAATACTTTAGAACTGCAAGAGACGATTTCGCGTTTATGATTGCAAAAAGTTCCCATCAGTTGATCAAAGCTCTCGCCGGAAAAACTTCGTCTCCTAATTCCTTGAACGATTCGGAATTTCAAATGGAAAATTTCGAAAGAAAAATCCTACAAGACAAAAATTATACCGCGCTTTTCTACTTTTATCACGATCTTACCAAACTTCATTATTTTTCGGGACAATTTTCAAAAGCTCTCACCTACGGCCAAAAAGGCGAAGATCTAATTCAGAATGCGTTCGGTTTAATTCCTTTTGCCGAATTCTGGTTTTATTACGGACTCACCATTTTGGCAAATTTCGACGAACTTCCATTTTTTAACAAGATTATATATTCAAAAAAACTAAATCTTATATTCTCTTATTTCACCAAGTGGAGCAAAAATTGCCCTGAAAACTTCAGGGGACTTCTCGAACTTTTACACGCGGAAAGAGAAAGAGTACGAAAAAAAATCTCCGAAGCGATCACAGGTTACGAAAAAGCAATCAAACTTTTTCAAGAAACGGGTTTTGTTTCATTTCAAGCCCTATCTAGCGAAATCGCCGCAAGATTTCATTATAAAACCGGGAACTTTTCCTTAGGAAACCATTACATACGACTCGCCATCAATTTTTATTCCGAATGGGGAGCTTCAGCCAAGGTCGTCGATCTGAAAAATCGTTTTGCAAAACGGCTTAATCTCTCTTTTTCCCATGAAACGACTCAAAAAAAGCTTAACATTCAAAATACGAATTTAGACCAGGAAATTATATTAAAAACGTATAATGTTCTTTCTGAAGAGATTGTTCTAGATAATCTTTTGAAAAAATTAATTCAAATCGCGATAGAGACCGCAGGTGCGACAAGAGCTATTTATTTCCATTTACACAACAAAAATTTAACGGTCTATCTCACAGGACAAAGTGGTGAAACGGAAATTATAGTGGAAAATTTTCCGGAAATCGACGAAACTCAATATCCGATTTCATATCTTAATTACGTTTTTAGAACGCATAGAATAATTTCTACTCGCGAATTGGATTCCTCTTTGATCAAAGATTTTACCGATCAGTACATCAAAGAAAAAAAACCTCAATCTATGATTTGTATTCCTCTGTTACACGCGGGAGAACTCAAAGGAATTCTCTATCTCGAAAATCAATTAGTCAAAGGGGTGTTCACCGAAAACAATATCCAAACCCTAAAGCTGATCGCCGGGCAAGCGGCAATCTTAATCGAAAATGCAAACCTCTACGCGGAACTCGAAACAAAAGTTGCAAAAAGAACAGCAGAACTCAATAATACAATCAATCTGCTTCAAAAAGACCTACTTTACGCACAAAAGATTCAAGATAGAATTCTACCTAAACCAGAATATACGTTAGGCAAAATATATATTCTCACGAAATACGTTCCCATGACTCAAGTCGGAGGTGATATCTACGACTACGCAGAAATTTCTCCCGGTAAGGTGAGAATCTTTTTAGCGGACGCTACCGGGCACGGAGTACAAGCCGCGTTAGTCACCATGCTGATTAAATCCGAATATGAAAGTTTGAAATATCTAGACCTACCTCCGGGCGAAATAATTTCAGAACTCAACCAAGAAATCATCGCGAAATACAAAACCCTCAAATCCTTTTTCAGTTGCCTCGTCGCCGACGTGGACGTCGAACAAGGAATACTTGCCTATTCCGCAGCGGGCCATCCAGATCAATTCTATCTTTCCGGAAACACGATCACAAAATTGTCCAGAAGCGGACCGATCATTGGTATTCTTGAAAATATAAAGTATAATTCCCAGTTTTTAGAGATATCCAAAGGGAATAAATTATTTTTCTTTTCAGACGGAATGACAGAGGAGTTCAATCCCTTTCGAGAAGAATTCGGAGATCATAGGCTTTCAGAATCTATACTCAGACAGGCCTCCAAGCCCGTTTCAGAAATTGTACAATTCGTATTCGCAGATCTTCAATCCTTTCTTTCGGGTCAAAAAATTCAAGACGATATCACATTCTTATCCGTGGAAATATTATAATATATTCAAAAAAATCAATATATCACTTAGAGCCGGTCTCAAAACTGGTTGTACTTTTGAATCGTAATTATTTACTTGTGAAATGGACAAATATTATTCAGAGATCCCCGATGCACTTTGGGAAAAAATAGAACCATTAATCCCAAAAGTTAGGGCAAATCTCCAAGGAGGTCGCAATCGATTACCTACAAGAGTGGTAATGGCGGGGATCATCTATCGAATGAAAACAGGCTGTCAGTGGCGGGCAATTCCGAGTAACTTCGGATCTGGTCAAACTTGTCACAGAAGATTCCAAGAATGGGAGCGAGCGGGAGTATTCAAAAAGGTTTATAAATCTATTTTAAAATATTATGATGTGAAGAATAAGATAGCATGGGACTGGGCCTCGATGGATTCCGCAATTGTTAAAGCTCCCAAAGGGGGAGTTTAACCGGCAAAAACCCTACAGACCGCGCCAAATTAGGGGTTAAACGGCATATTCTTACGGATGGAAATGGAATTCCATTGGCCATAACATTGAGTGGAGCCAATGTTCATGACAAGCATAACGTAAAAGAGACTTTAAATTCAATCCTGATTTTTTCCGGTAGAAGAAAAAAGAAACCAAAACATCTCTGTCTTGATAAAGGATATGACTTTAAAGATACGGAAAAATTAATTAGAAGAAGAAATATCCGGCCTCACATTCGAAGAAGAGGCGAGAAACCATTGATCGGTAAATATAAAGGAAAGCCTCGAAGATGGGTCGTTGAAAGAACTAACAGTTGGCACAATCGATTCAGGGCTATCCTTATCCGGTGGGAAAGAAAATCTGAAAATTATATGGCTTCTCTTTACCTCGCGAGCACTATTATTGTTTTCAATTTCTTTAATAGATAGTTTTGAGACCGGATCTTAATGTAGGGACTACTACAAAAATTGAACAACAATAAAATAACGTGAATTCGGCATAGCCAATGCGAAAGCGATTGTAGTGGAAATTCCGAAGGAATTGGAGCGAATAGCGCGGTCGCGAGCCATTTTAATTACGAAATTTGCGAGCGATTCGCCCAAACTTTCTTATATCGAATTCACGTTAAAATATATTCAAAATTCATAAAATTTATAAAGAGGCGCAATATGTGGGAGCCACAGAACTTAAAACCATTGATATTATTATGAGGTTATCTCAAAAACCGTCATCCGTGTAGTCAGACTTAAAATTTCTTGTACTTAAACTATAAATAATATGAGGTTATCTCAAAAACCGTCATCCGTGTAGTCAGACTTAAAATTTCTTGTACTTAAACTATAAATAATATAATTGATCGTTATGAGCCGATTAGGTGACTTAACGAACGAACAATGGGATTTGCTTTGCGATTTACTTGTAGAACCCGAAGCAAGAGATGACGGTAAAGGTCGTCCGCGTGTAAATTCAAGATCAATTTTGGACGGTATATTATGGATTCTTCGCACTGGTGCTCCGTGGATAGACCTACCTGATAGATATCCCGCATATCAAACATGCCATCGAAGATTTCAAGAATGGCGCAAAAATGGAACCCTGGATAAAATTTTAGAAGCGCTTCTTCATGACTTAGAAATAAGAGGCAAGATGGATTTAAGTACGTGTTTCATTGACGGGACTTTTGTTCCTGGAAAAAAAGGGGCCTACGTATTGGCAAAACTAAACGGGGAAAGGGTACAAAAGTCATGGTTATCGTCGACAAAAATGGTATTCCTATCTCCGCCGGGATTGAAAGTGCTTCGCCGCATGAAAGTAAGCTCGCGGAAGGTGCAATCATCCGCAAAAAAGTCAAAGGCAAAATCAAAGATTTAGTCGGAGATCGTGCTTACGATTCTGATCCTTTAGATGAATATCTTAAAAAGAAATATAAAGTAAATTTGATCGCTCCACACAAATCAAATCGAAAAAAGAAAAAGACACAGGATGGACGTAAGTTGCGGAAATATCGTGGAAGATGGAAAATTGAACGAACTTTTTCTTGGCTACAGAACTTCAGAAGATTTGCAACTCGATACGAACGAAACGATCAAAACTTTTATGGAATTCTGATACTCGCATGTATCATGATCGTTATTAGGAGTTTTTGAGATAACCTCATGTAATTTTAATGTTTTTAATACTCGAAGTATAAAAAAATACCATAATAAGTTTACTTTAAAAATTAGAATATTAATCTTCTTCAAAAAAACTGGAGTCCTTACATTTCGTTTTTATGGAAAAATAAACGCGTAAAAGAATCAAACTCACGTAAATCAGGCTGAGTCAGACGTAAGGAAACTGGACAGACCTCTTGCACGTATTCATGAGGATTTTCTCTTGCTCTAACCGATTTTTCGAATCTAAAATACCTAAATATTCCCAAGTTTCGTGTTCCAATTGAGTTCGGTTCGGAAGATTTAGAAGAAGACTACCCGCCCCACCGCAAAGTCCCGAAACTTAACGAACGTTTTCAGATCCATTAAAAAGGAACGACTTTGCGGATATTGTTCTCGCAGTTGCGAAAGGATTTCAAAACCTTGAACGTCTAGATCCCCAGTAAAAAATCTCCATTTCCTTCAACCAACTACAATCCGTTTATCTTTAAAGGATCGATTCAATCTACTCAAAAAGTGAAAGAGGAATTCCTGCCTTGGCTCAAACAAGAATCGCTGAGTAATGTTCCTTCCGATCAAACCGGAACTTGCGCATAAAATCATCAATGGGGAAAAGAATGTAGAGTTTAAGAAAAAGTTTTCCATTCAAGATGTGGAGAGAATCGTGATCTATCCCTCCAAACTGGAACAACGAGTATCGGCTATGCGACTGTTGATTCTATTGTAATTGATACTCCCGATTCTCTCTGGAGACGGTTTGCCAAGATTGGAGGAATTGACAAGGATCGTTTCTCTTCTTATTTTCATGGAAAGGAAACGAGTATCGGGACCGTATAAAGAATGTGAGTAAATTAAATGCGCCAGTGACTCCTGCACAACTAAGGCATCTACAGATGTTCGTTTGGCTTCCACAACGGCTAAAGGTTTGCCGTCTCTTCCCAGTAAGACGTAATCGCTAAATTGATGACCAACATTAGGGGACTTCGCCTTCATGAGTCCTGAAGGTCTTTGAATCTCAATATTAAACTCTTCTATTATTTGGGTTCCATCGGAAAGATTCCAACCAGCCCTAGTTAGCCTATGATCGATTATTTCCTTTCTGGTTTGTTTTTCGGTTTTCAAGGGTAGATTGTGTTTTTAACAAAAGTTCCCGATGGGACCTTGCGATCGCTTCCTTTTCAAGACCGTTACGAATCTTATAATCTTCTACGAGAAGCAAAACCTTATAATGGGTCCAAGAAAGTTCGGAACGGATTTTACCAAGCTTATAAAACTGAAAAAATCTCCGCATATAACGCAGATTTCGATCCGAAAATCCCTTACCAAAACGTTTGTTCAGATCCTTGAAAAGTTGAATCAAGACCCGATCTCCGTAACTTGCCCGTTCTTTTCCTTGTTCAACCTCTACGATTCTTTGACCAATCTTCCAATAACTCATCAGAGAAATCTTGTCCCAATCGGAATTCGCATCCGATTGAAACGATTCATAGATTTGAGAGATGTCCATCAAGAGCAAGCGATAGGATTTTTGCGAAAGGCCAAGTGAGGACGAATTGGAAATTCTCATAGGAAAATTGAATCCAGTCAATCAAAAAAGTCGAAATCGAAAAAACTAGAAACGATTTAAATTTTTTAATGGATTTTAAGAAATTAGAATAGCTATTCCTTATCATTCAAAATGCTTAATATCTCTTTAAAGCTCCCAAGACCGGCTTCTAAATTTTCAATAATGTCTTCCGCGAGTATATCTGGATCAGGTAGATTCTCAAGGTCGGATAACGACTTGTCTTTGATCCAGGTAATGTCTAAATTTTTTTTGTTCCGATTATTAAGTTCCTCAAATGTAAACTTTCTCCATCTTCCTTCTGGGTTTTTCTCAGGATGATAGGTTTCCTTTCTTTTGTTTCTATTTTCCGGATTATAACAATCTATAAAATCTTTCAGATCTCCAAATTTAAGAGGATTCTTTTTGAGAGTGTGGTGAATATTGGTTCGATAATCGTAAAACCAAATTTCTTTCGTCTGCTGCTGTCCTTTAGCGGCAGGTTTGGCATCAAAGAATAGAACATTCGCTTTTACACCATGCGCGTAGAAGATTCCGGTCGGAAGACGAAGAATCGTATGGAGATCGACGGTTTCCATCAATTTGACTCGAATTGTTTCGCCGGCCCCACCCTCAAAAAGAACGTTATCCGGAAGAACGACCGCGGCCTTCCCCGTTGTTTTAAGAATGGTTTTAATATGCTGCAAAAAATTCAGTTGTTTGTTACTTGTACTCTCCCAAAAATCCTGACGATTGTATGTAAGTTCCTCTTTTTTTTGCTCCCCTTGTTCGTTTGTAATTTTTGAACTGCTTTTTTTACCAAACGGAGGATTCGCCAAAACGTAATCGTATCGAACTCCGGGATCGGCAATCAAGGCATCTGTAGGAGAAATAAAATTATCTGAATCGATATCACCTATATTGTGTAAAAACAAATTCATAAGTGCAAGACGACGGGTTCCCGCAACAATCTCATTCCCAAAGAATGTTTTAAACTTAAGAAATTTTTTTTGTTCTTTGTTCAAATCCTGTTTCGTAATAAAGTCATACGCAGCTAAAAAGAAACCGCCGGTACCACAAGCGGGATCGGTAATCGTTTTCTCCGGTTCCGGACGAACACATTCGACCATCGCCTTAATCAGAGCACGAGGAGTAAAATATTGCCCTGCCCCACTCTTCGTATCTTCCGCATTTTTTTCCAAGAGTCCTTCGTAAATATCACCCTTCACGTCGGTACCCATGAGAACCCAGTTCTCTTTATCAATCATCTCGACAAGTTTACCGAGTTTCGCTGGATCTTGAATTTTATTCTGACTCTTTGTAAAAATCTGCCCAAGAATACCTGGAGAATTTGCCAACTCTCTCAGAAGAATATTATAGTGAAGTTCTAATTCAGCACCCTTCTTATCGGTCAGACTCTCCCAATTGTATTGCTTTGGAATTGCGATTTTACGATCATAGGGCGGCTTTGAATACTCATGAGCCATTTTCAAAAATAAGAGATACGTCAACTGTTCCAGATAATCTCCGTAGCCGACCCCGTCGTCTCGAAGCATATTGCAAAAGGACCAAACTTTTCCGATGATTCCATTTGTTGGAACAATTGCACTCATGCTTTTGTTTTTTTCCTTTTCTTTGCTGACGTTTTCTTTACGGACTTAGAAACGATCACTCCTTTACCTTCCGGAACATATCCTTTCTTTCGCATCCAAGATAGAGTTTTCAAAAAATTCTCTTTGGGAATTTTCAATTTTTCCGGAGTCCAATTCTCGCGCGCTTCAAACACAATTTCTTCGTCGGTCGGTAACTTACCTTCCAAGAGAAGATTGTTCCATGCCGCAAAAAGAGTAGCGACAACTTCGGAGCGAAGTTTATCCAGAGGCATAAAATCCTGAATCAAGTTTCGAATTTTCTGCAGATCTTCGGCATTCAATGCATGAGATGTTCTATCGATAACTTTTTGGAGTCCATGCTTGGATAAATATGTATAACCGAGTTTTTGTTTTTGAATTCCAAAGTAATTCGCTTTCAGAGCGCGAGATTCGACTACCTTCAAATGCGGATAATCATCCGGACCAGCCGCATCCTTGACAGGATTTCTTCCTAAAGAAATTCCAAGATGATATTCCACCATATGCGCAATCTTTTCGCATTTTACGTGATTTAGATTTTCTAAATACCTTGATTGTTTTTCGTGGGCGTCTATGATCATTGCGATCACTCCGGCATGCAATTCCGTGGTCGATATTTCCGGGACAAGTCGAGGGAATTGAATCAGATTCCCATTTTCTGGATTCAGTTTCGAGCCTACTTTCTTTTCAGAAATCACATTTGTTTTTTGGAATATACTTTCTTTCTCTGCGCGAATTCTTTCCAAAAGCACTGATGCGGGTTCGTCCTTCGGATCCTGTGCCACCAACTTTCCTTCAAATGCTTTTTTCAATATGCTTTGTCGAAGAGATTCCGCTTGTTTGAGAGAAAATTGGATGGTTTCTTCGAGTTTATCGCAGACACTGAGCCTGGATTCGATTTCTTGGACGATGACTTGTTGTTCATTTAGACTTGGCAAACACATTGGCGTAGCGTTAAGAGTTACCTGATTTATTTTAGGCATATTCCCCGCTGATCCAGTAACTCTTTTTCTTAAAAAAATTCTCTGAAAGGGATTTGATAAATTATAATATATGTATTTTGGAATGACTATATTTTTGTTACACTGAACGCGAAACATAAGGTCTGGAAAAATAAATTCTTTATCGTTTCCTGTAAAAATCGTCGGAACACCGACGTATTCAATAGTATTTCCTCGCTGAATTAAGATATCATCGTAACTACACCAGATATCCTTTTTCTCTAGATGGTCTTCATCTAAGTATTTGAAATAAGCAGATTCAAATTTTCCAGAAGTAGTAGCGGATAACTTTAATACTTTCTGATTTGTTTGGTAATTTACAGGTTTTCCAGAATAACCATTTGTAATTCTATTTTTCAAAACTGCTTTTAGCGCTACCCATTTCCAACCATCCGGCAACTCCCCCAAAGAAGAATCTTCTTCTTCCACAATATTTTCACTCACGCTTTGATCCGGATTTTGGTCTCTCCAATCTTTCGAGAGTTTTCCTTCGAATGCAGATTTCAAGACCGCTTGCCGATAGACTTTCAATTGTTGTTGGGCTGTTTTGAGGTTTTCGATTCCCTTGTCTAATTCACTGAAAAGTTCTTCGATTTTAGATACAATGCGTTGTTGTTCGGCGAGCGGTGGGAGGGGGATTGGAAGTTCAGCGAATCTCGAACCAGATATTTCCTTAAATGTTGTGCCACTCGAATAAGCTTCTGCTATATGTTTAATACTTTTTAAATAATAATATAAAAAATCACTATTTGTATATTCAGAGGGAACTATATTTTTAAAACCTTGATTCGTACAAAGCTTAGTTGAAGCAATGGCAACATAACCGATCGGTGCGCGAGAAGAAAAAAGCACACTTCCTTTCGGTAATAACTTTGCACTAGAATTTTGAAGCCCTATCACTGTTAATGATTTACGCCCTTTTCCAATGAACTTATTAGAATATCCAGAAAGGTCGGCTGGTGTTATCCACACAACATCTTCTCCCCAGAACGATTCATTTGTAGTAGAGGGCGTACCTCCAGAAACAATCAATCCGACATCGCTTAATTTCACCCAAAGCCAATTTGAAGGTAAGTCAGAAAAATTATTTTCGAACGATCTTTGCTCATATGTTTCAACGTTAATTACCGTCGATGCGTCTTTATAGATTTTCATTCCAATCCCATAGTGTTACCCCAACTCCATTTGTTGCATTGGCTTGGATCAAACTCTCCGATGATAACAAAAGGATTCGGAGAAACGTTATGATACTGTTTTGATTTACCAAAAAAATGAAACATTATCAAATTTTAATTCATCTAAATTAAGTTTAGAACTTTAATCTGATTTTCGACAGCAGAATAAATTTCCATTTCTACTTTCGGAGTAAGTATCGAACAAATCAATGAAAACCGAATTCGATCATGATATCGTTCCATCTTCTCTCTACTCCTCCACCAACCACTCACAGGATATACACAAATTTTTTCTTTAGCGGCTAAATCAGCCGCAGATCCAATCCAAACATCGGAATGAATCGAACCTTGATCTCGAAGAGTGCTACCGAAGACCCAATTGGAATTTTCAGAATTGGAAAAGCCGGTTTCCCATTTTCCCTTACCAATCTTTTCTCTGCTATTTCGATTCATTCTTTTTTGAAATCGGATTAAACCTTCTGTCGCTCCAATTGACTCGAAACGTAAACCACAACAGGCGTAAGTGCTAGTCATTTTCGTGTTGATTCTTTTCGGATTCGGTTCTATGAAATAAGAAAGAGTAATTTTTAGCTGTACTGATTCCGTTAAAAACTCTTGAAGCACAGTTTTAGGCCAAGGTAAATCATAATATAAAATCTCATTGGTTGAGATACCGTCTTTGCCTTTTGCAAAAGGAGAAATAGAGTCTTGGATAATCATTGTGCAAGAATTTTTACCGTTTTCTAATGCGAAGTTTAAATTTGGCACACCATATCCGTAGGTTCTAATAATTTTTTTTGTTCTTCTTTTCTTAATTTTTGAATATTAGAGTAATCTAAATTTAGAGTCGAGTAATCGGCAGAATGAATCAACATCCCCCGAATCGTCTCAGGCCAAAAATCAGAGTATTCAGCGGATAAAATTGCACCATATCTCGCCGCTTGAGCCGTGGCAGCGCTTGTACCAACGATAGGAAACAATAATCTTTGCTGAATAGCAGAATTAGTAGTGAGAAGAGAAAGGGAATCAGTTGGATCAATTTCTTGTCTTTTATTTTTTGCAAAATTGCCGCCTTCCATTACTATATCCGGTTTAAAAGGCCAATCAGATGGATTCCAAGAAACGGAAGTTGTACTCTGCGGAGACAAATCTCCTGATTTCGCAATCAACTCATAATCGAGATATTTTGATTTTTCAATATCTTTTTTTTGAGTAAAAGCTCCTACTGTTACCACATTCCAAGCTTGAGCAGGATCTTGAATACTCGATTCCCTATTAGCAATCGGATAATCCTTAATCTTCTCTGGAGATAAATTGCCTGCGGAAACAAAGAGCAATCGTTTAGGTTCTTCCTCTTCTTTAGTGCCAAAAGCTAATAGATCCAAAGCAGCCGACCAAGACGAAGCCTCTCCTTCTTGAATCAATAAATCAGGTGCTGTAATCGCTAAATGAAATAACCTTCGACAATCTCCTTTTATTTCAGCAAGTGAAATACAATCCCCTGTGATTCTTCCATAAAGCTCTTTAGAATTTTCTCCGTTCGGCGGAAGAATCTTAATCGATTCTAATCTATGTTTCAATTCAATCGAAGCCGAACTAAGTAAAAGTGGATAGAGATCCCCCAAAAGCACCAAACCAGCCATTCGAGTCCCATGACCATGATGATCTTCCTTTCCCCATTCTGGATGAAAGGAATCTAAATCATTCTCTTCGATACTTTGAGCCAATAACGGATGGGCAATAGTAACACCCGTATCCAAAATACAAACGGCGACATCTCTATGATTCGGATGAATTTTCAAACGATTCCGTAATTCGAGAACCCAATCCGTTTCTTCGATCGGAGTCATATCTAAAAAAGAAGCTGGTGTCTCCTTAGACTTTCGAATTTCAGAAAGACAGTCTAAGAGTATAATAGAAGACTTCAATTGATTGATAGATGCGGTAACCTTAAAGACAGAAGATTCGGGAAACGATAAAAATCGTTCCGAAACCAAAATTCCCGATTCGATAGCAGCTTTCTTAAATTGTGAATTGATCTCGTTTCTATCTTCCCCAACTCTCAACCAAATCTCTAATAATAATTTATTATTATGATCGCTTGGAAATGGATCGTTATCGTTCCAAAAGTTTTCTAAGGTTGAAAGTTTTATTGTTTCAATATTATTGAGCAATTTTTGATTCTTTGGATTTCCTTTTTCCGTATTCTTACTTTGATCTAAATATTGTTCTATTTTTTTGAAAAATACGGATAACTTTCCATGGGGAATGTAAACAGTAACTAAAGTCTTTCCACTTTTTTTCTGTACATTTTCGATTTCAATTCCAGAGAGTTTATCTGATAAGCTTGCGAGCCATAAATCATAACCTTCCAAACTTTCAAAAGTTAGAGGTATACGCAAATCTTCCTTTATAGAAGATTGTTTTCTTAAGTTCACTATTTCTAAAAAGTCAGCTTCAGCCTTTTCTAACTGGTCGCGTAAATCTTTTCCTTTGGATTTAGGATCTTTCCCTAAGTATATTGGAAATTCAGACGAACCACCGGAAGGATTCGTGTATTTCTCAGAATCCGGTTTCAGTCTTAGAAGAAAATGAGGATATTTCAAATCCGGCATATTCTATTTTAACTTTTGTTTTGATTGAATTCTTTTACCACTCCGATCCAAAAAGGATTTCATTAAATCCTCCGAAGAGAGTTTTAATTTATCTTTTAAGATCATCCGCTTGATCGCGTCGTCACAAGCTTTGATGACTTCCGCGAAACTTAGACCTAAGGCGGCATTGACTACTTTGAGAAGTGACTTACTTTCAATTTTATAAAGTCGAACCCGATTCTGAATAATTTGTAAGATAAGCTTTTTATCGGGATAGTCATACTCTAACATTTCATCAAATCTACGAAATAAAGCAGAATCCAAACTATTCTGATTATTAGTTGCGGCACAAATGATACTATTCGATTGGTCTTGTTCCAGGTAGACTAAGAAACTATTCAAAACTCTTCGAATTTCACCAACGTCATTTGTGAAATTCCGAGTTGTCCCAATCGAATCAAATTCATCGAATAAATAGATTCCTCTGGTTTCATTCATCGAATCAAATATCAGTCGTAATTTGGAAATCGTTTCACCCATATACTTGCTAATTAAACCATCTAACCGAACGGCAAAAAGAGGAAGCCCAAGTTCACCGGCTAAAACGGACGCTGTCATCGTCTTTCCACAACCGGGCGGACCGACTAACAATAACTTACGATTTGGATGTAAATCATGTGTCTTGAGTTTCAGATAATGTCTCTGTTCTTCTAAAGTCTTCCGAATGAGTGATACAATCGAATCCTTTAAAACCATATCGGAAATTCTAGTTTTCGGATAAGAAACCGAAAGCAAATCTGCAAGTTCTCCTTTAGGACGAACAATAGGAATCGGGGAATCCTTTTTCTTCGAAAGTGAAGTCTTTGACTTCGCTTCGTCCACTAAAGATTTTAGCTCTTGGGCAAGTTTAGAATGCCCACTCCGAGCTTCCGCCGCAGCAATCTGTAGGGCTATTGAATAGAATCT
Organism: Leptospira mayottensis 200901116; assembly: GCF_000306675.2. Classification (NCBI taxonomy): domain Bacteria; kingdom Pseudomonadati; phylum Spirochaetota; class Leptospiria; order Leptospirales; family Leptospiraceae; genus Leptospira; species Leptospira mayottensis. Next base: position 386,058 of record NZ_CP024871.1, on the reverse strand, counting down.
TTCTTCGTCATGCTCTAAATGACTTCTCAATAGTGCTTTAATTTGATTGGACGTAGCCATAGATTCTTACCTTTTCCAGGATTCATTAAGCCTTTCTATAGAAAATTACTTAGTATAGAACAATTATATATCAGTACGAGACAAATTTTTGAAACTAAGGTAAAATCGAGATCTTTTTTTAAATTTCGTTTAGGCTACCAGAGCTTCATTTAGTTCTTCCAAAATGTGTTCAGTTTCTTCTCCAAAAAGTTGCCAAAACTTTCCCAATCCACCTATCTTATTGAAAGGGTCTAGATCAAAGTCTTCCTTTTCGACATGGTAGGAAGAAACAATGTAATCCTTTATCATTTGTAACCAAAGCATTTGTTCTTTGTTAAACTTTAACGATCCCGCTTGTTTCTTAAAAACCCAGTCCTGAAAATTCTTATCTACAATTTTATCATAGCTCGTAAGAGATCGATCAAGGCCGGTTATCTTCCGAATCAAGGAAATTAGCGCCATTAAATCTGTTTTGGGATTTCCGTAAACAGATTCCAAATGCTCATAAGCCTTCCACACTTCTAGTGGGGCCAAATTCGGTTTATCCGATTTTAGAATATCCAATATTTCCTTTAACATCGTATAGGTCAATTCACGTCTACGATAAGGCTGATTGTAAAAAATTTGAAGTGCAAGTATTTCTGTTTTATGAACTTCTAACCAAACCTGGAAATCATGTACCAAAACTTCGGCTGTTGCTTTCGTATCTACATCCCAGGACTCTTTCAAGACACGATCTAAATTCACTTCGTCTATGTATTGAAAATGCGTTTTTCGAACTACTTCTATAAATTGATTGAGTTCTGCTGTAAAAATATCAGTAACTTCTTGGACTTGAGCAGAATGCTTCTTTTTAAATTCAACTTCGATCTCTTCGGTAGATAAATTTGCGAAATCTTTTTCTGCATTTTCTCTTAATTCTTCCAAAATATCTGGATTAAATGCGCCCAAAAGTAATTTCACAACTTGAGGAATTGTTTTCCCTTTTGTTCTTTCTGCGAATTGGATTTTTTCTTTTT
>NZ_CP024871.1:337500-377500 GCF_000306675.2 Leptospira mayottensis 200901116 | reverse complement strand
ATTCGGTCCAGAAATAGAAAACAAGAATATTATCAAATCCTATCGGATGTATCACGAAATAACCCATAATTCCGTTTAACTTAATTTGTAATACAAGATCGATAAATAAAGTAACGAACCATATATAACGTCCTAAAAGATGTCGCTTCGTTTTTATACAAAGTATCTATCACAAAACGACAATCTAAATTCAGACTTTTTAATGATTTTAGGGAAAAAGAAAAATAAAAGAAATGAGCTTTCACTCGCTTTAAAAAAAGCAAAAGTTATCCATCGATAAGATTTACATCCAAATCATATAACGATGTATGATATGTTTTTAGTTTCAAATCCAACGAATCATTCGGAACCTCTTGCACGGCATCCGATAAAAGATTGCTTGAATAAGCGGAGTACATTCTTTCCGTGAGAATTCTTCTAAAACTACGAGCGCCTTTCTCTCCATGAAACAAACCCAACATATGCCTAAGTGCATGATGCGGTTTTCCATTCTTTTCTTTCAAAACAACCTCTTCGATATAATCTCTCATTCGAAGCAAAATCTCTCTCCTACTTAAGGAAGGAGAATTATCACGGAAAAACAAGGAATCCACTTTCGAAAAAAGATAGGGATTTTCGTATGCGGCCCTTCCGATCATCACTCCGTCATTCGTCTTGAGTCTATCCTGCATTTCGGCAAGAGTTCGAATTCCTCCGTTGATCTCGATTAAAAGATCTGGAAATTCTTCCTTTAAGGACTCAACGTACGCATAATGTAAAGGGGGAATTTGACGATTCTGGGCCGGAGAAAGTCCGCCTAAGATCGCAATTCTTGCATGAACGATAAATCGCCTAACACCTGCTTGGCGGACACATTCTATAAACCGACACAGGTCTTCCAAAGTTTCTTTACCAGGAATTCCAATCCTACATTTTACAGTCACAGGAATAGAAACGGAAGCGTCCATTGCGTAGACTAGTTCGGCGACCTTCTCGGGGGTTTCCATCAAACAAGCGCCAAAGTTTCCCTCTCTTACCCGATCGCTCGGACAACCCACATTCAGATTGATCTCGGAATATCCGTAGTCTTCAGCGATTTTCGAAGATTCCGAAAGGGCTTTTGGGTCGTCTCCTCCCAACTGAATCGCAAGCGGTAATTCCTCCAGACTGTACGATAAAAATCGACGACGATCCCCATGGAGAACAGCACCGGTATGGATCATCTCCGTGTATAGAAATGTATGTTTGGAAATGAGTCTTAAAAAATATCGAAAATGTCGATCGGTCCAATCCATCATCGGAGCAAGCGAAACCGGATACCGCTTCGGAATTTTAGCACCTTTCTCTGACATAAGAGGATTCTATTGCCAGAATTCCCCTCCAAATCCCTTCGGTCAAGAATCCTCTTTTTCAATTACGACTTGGAACTCAGAATGAATCATAAAAAAATGTCAGGAAAAGATGAGTCTTTCAGACGATCAGAAATCGGAAATATTGATATCGAAAAGAATTGTCGTTTTATCGATATGGATCTGTTGTACAGTCCATTTCTCTTGTAGAACCCTCGAATCTTTTTTTGAAACCGTGATTCTTACCGGAGGAGTGGATTCCACCGAATTAAATTTTTTTACGAAATACACTCCGTTGGAAAATCTCATTCGAACGAATGCTGGCTTTAAAACGCCGAAAAATAATGATCTCTCGGTCAATCATGATCCCCCAAAATCAGTACCTTTTTATACGGTCGATTCCATTCCTAGAAGACTACCCGGTTTTCCTTTTACGGGCTATTTCAAATTTTTGAACTACGTCGCCTATGGCTTTACGATCACATCTCCCAGAAGCTTTCGAGGAAATCTTCTCAACTTTCCGGATGACGGAAGAATTTATTCAAATCTGATAGAACAAGCCTTATATGGATTATATCCTCTTTCCGACCCTTTTGCTAGAAAAGCGGAATACTTATACATGGATTACCAATTCTATGGAACTCTTTATCTAGGATTTTTGGAATTTCAAAATTGGAATTTGGGAATCGGAATCAACCTCGGTTATAGTATCTACGATTTTGATATTTTGGAAAGGGGTTTCAGAGTTTCCACCACAAGAAACCAAACAAGAGCAATCGCAGGATTTAAAGTATTATACGAATATAATATTGGTCGATTTTTTGAAGATACCATTTTCTATAATTTGTATCTGTATATGGAATTATCAAGTATCGGAAATAGGGAATATAGCGACAGAGATGTATTCAGCATTGGGAACTTTGGCAAAACCCCGCTTACCCAGACAATACCCACTTCCAACGGGGAAGGCTACCACGATCTTTACCTAACAATGAACACTTTCCGAATTGGAATTCGAAAAGAAATCCAATTATCCAGACTGACATCGGATGATTTACTACGTAAAGAAAGCGGTCCCGGTGTAGAATCCGCTCCTCCAAAACCAACGGAACCTGTGCCTCCGAAAATCTAATGTTATCCTGGAAAAACAATCTCACTCCCGTATCGGATCGATTCGATGATATTTACTTTTCCCCCGAAAACGGCTTAGAAGAAGCCAAACACGTTTTTATCGGAGGAAACGATCTTCCCAATCGTTGGAGAAATTCAAATATTCAAAATTCATTTTGTATTTTGGAACTAGGCTTCGGAACCGGGCTTAATTTTTTTACGACTTGGAAAGAGTATTTAGAACACAAAAACCGGTTTCGACTTCATTTTATATCGGTTGAAAAATTTCCTCTCCGTCGGGAAGAAATCTCAAAAGCGATTTCTGTGTTTTCCGAATTGGAGGAAATCAAAGAGGAATTTTTATCCTCTTATCAAGATCTTATTCCAGGAATGAACTACTTCCAATTTTTAGAAGGAAAAATTCACCTAACTCTTTTCTTAGGGGATGTTGCAGACGCGTTATACGAAATTTCAGGAAAAGTAGATGCTATTTTTTTGGACGGTTTTGCCCCTTCTAAAAATCCAGAGATGTGGAAAGAACCAACTCTCAGAAACTTAAAAAACGTTTCCAAATCCGGAACCACGTTTTCTACTTTTACCGTTGCAAGAACAGTCCGAGATTCCTTATCCGCTGTCGGCTTCACGTTGGAAAAACGGCCCGGTTTCGGAAGGAAAAGGGAAATGTTGACCGGAAAATATTCGAATCACCCTTCCGAAACGAAAGAATCGATTCCCAAAGAAAAACCCTGGTGCAAACGTTCCGATCCTGAATCACAAATTAAAACTGCGGCGATCATCGGAGCCGGGATCGCAGGTTCGGCGCTTGCTTATTCCTTGTCAAAAAGAGGAATTCAAGTTTTCCTTATCGACCCGTCCGGAATCGCAAACGAAACCTCTGGAATTCCGAGAGCAATTTCTCATCCGCATCTCACGAAAATTCCAGGACCAATCAGTTTATTTACGTTACGCGCATTTCGATATGCGCTTTCTTTTCTTTCCTCATTTGCCGACAAAGACCAATTCGGAAAAGTCGGATTGTTTCACGGAGTAACAGAGGAAATGAGTTCCGAAAGATTCCGAAAAAGTATAGAGAATCATAAACTTACCGAAGAAATCGCTTCCTGGAAACCAAACGACTTCGATTTTCACAAAGACAACCTATTCAACAAAGAACTAGGAGTCTTTTTCCAAAGCGGTTTTTGGACCCAACCCGGCTCCATCTCAAGAAAATGCGCCGACCAATCTGGAATCGAATTGATACGGGACACGGCAAATTCCTTCGAACGAACTGGAACTTCCTGGAAACTCGGTTTAAAAAAATCAGATCAGGAAATATTTGCAAATTCCATTATATTCTGTAATTCTTATTTGATTGGAAAATTAGTATCATCTCTGTTTGAAGGAGAAGATATATTTCCGATAAACAAAGTCCGGGGACAACTTATATCCTTAAAAGAAACAGAAAGTTCCTCTCGTATTCCAAACATTCTTTGTGCAGAACACTATTTGACGCCTTCCGTTCAAGGAGAACATATTCTAGGATCCACGTTCGACGAATTCGACTTGAACCTGGAGCCCCGAAAAGAAGATACGGACTTGCTTTTGCAACACGTTCAAACCAAATACCCTACTCTAGGATTCGATTCGAACTGCGTTCTTTCCGAAAAAACGGGATTCCGCGCTCAAACTCCGGATCGGTTCCCAATCATTGGTCCAATCTTTGATCCGAAAGTATTTCGGGAAACTTACAAAGAAATTGATTTACCTCGAAATCGAAACAAAAAGTTTCCAAACCTCAAAACGATCCCGGGCTTATACGTTTTCGGAGGTTTAGGTTCGAGGGGGGTTTTGAGTTCTTTTTTAGGTGCGGAGATTCTTGCCTCTTTAATACTAGGAGAACCCGCTCCTGTCGAATTTTCTATCTTGGAATCGTTGCATCCGGCTCGATTCCTCTATCGAAGAATTCGTAAGTAGAATGAGTTCAATATAAAAAACGTGAAAGGGATTGTATTTCAAATGTTTGAATCGATTACTCTCTCCTTTTACACTCTAAAAAATTCAACACGGAGCTTCCTATGGATCCCATTACAAAGCGTATCTTAGACCTTTCGGCAGAAGCAAACTACACGCAAGAAAGATTTTTCGGCTGGAACTAAATGAATTCGGAACAAAACAATCGTATTCTAAATTTAGAATCCTCTCTTAAGGAAATCTGGGGAATGTCCCGATTTCGAATTGGTCAAAAAGAATCGATCGAATCCGTTCTGGGTGGAAAAGATACGTTAGTTATTCTTCCCACCGGAGGAGGGAAATCGCTTATCTATCAGCTTCCCGCCGTTTTAGACCAATCTTCTTTGACCCTTGTGATTTCTCCTTTAATCGCACTGATGAAAGATCAAGTAGATTCTCTTAAAGCAAAGGGAATCGCCGCGGAATATTGCAATTCAACTCAAGACGATTTGGAACAGCTTAGAATCCTAAGTAGAGCAAGCACGGGTAAAATTCGAATTTTATATCTATCACCGGAAAAAGCTCTGAGCAGACAAGTATTTGAAATTCTTCCGAAACTTCCCCTGTGTAGGATTGCCGTAGACGAAGCACATTGCGTATCCCAATGGGGACACGATTTTAGACCGGAATATCGAAAACTCTACGAACTCAGGGATAAATATCAACACCAAATACCAATCGTAGCGTTAACCGCCACTGCAACTCCCAGAGTCATCCAAGACATATCCAACTCTCTCGGACTCAAAAACCATACTTTGATCAAAGGAAGTTTTTACAGGGAAAATCTGAACTTCTCCGTACGATTCCCTCAAAATGAAACTTCTAAAGAAAATGAACTTTTAAAACTTTTAATCCGAGGAAATTTTCAAAAAACCGAAAGCGGGAAAGCAATTATTTACTGCGCAACCCGACAAAAGGTAGAATCAATCTACAATTTCCTAAAGAAAAACGGATTTAAAGTCGGTAAATATCACGCGGGCAGAAGCGATTCGAGCCGGGAAAAAACTCAAAACGGGTATAATATTGGAAAAACGAACGTACTTGTAGCAACTAACGCGTTCGGTATGGGTTTGGATAACCCGGACGTTCGTTTGATCGTTCATTATCAAATCCCTGCGTCTTTGGAAAGTTATTACCAAGAAGCGGGAAGAGCCGGAAGGGATGAAAAGTCCTCAAACTGTATCCTTTTTTATCATCCTTCCGATCTGGTAACTCAGAATTTCATTATCGGAAAAGAAAATAATCGAAAAGGGGGAGAAACGTTACTCTCCTTTGTAAAAGAATATGCGATCTCCAATCGATGCAGACAACAAATTCTTTGTTCTTACTTCGGCGAAGAAATAGAACCTTGCAAAACCTGCGACATCTGTTCGGAAAAAGAATCTTCAAATACTTCATTCGCTAGAGATCAATTCCTCGAAAGAGAAAAAGTCAAAAAACAAAAACAAGAAGAAAGGGAAAAGTATGATTTTTCCAAAGATGAATTGGGAATGATAGAACAAGTTTTAGAACAGATTCCCGGTAAATTCGGTAAAAGGATGATCGCGGGTGTTCTACGAGGTTCCAGATCAAACGAAATCTTGAGAAAAAAATTAGATCGTCTAGTCGGGTACGGTTCTTTGCACTCAATTCCGGAGGAAGCGATTTTAAAAACTTTGGATGAATGGATTGCGAAAAAAAAAGTAAAAATCGTAGGAAACAAATACCCGAAACTTATCCTTTCATCAACCGTAATCGTTAAAACTCCAAGAAAGAAAAAAGAATCGGATACTGGTGCAGAAAAGAATTCCCCGAAAAACGTTGTTCAAGAATTGAAAAACTTTCGTGATAGAGAAGCCAGAAAAAGGAAATGGAAAAAATTTATGGTACTTCAAAATCCAGTGATCGTTCAAATCGCAAAGGTAATGCCGACTACTCCGGAAGAGTTATCTCTCGTCAAAGGGATGGGTTCCGCTAAAGTTGAAAAATTCGGGAATGATATTTTGAAAATCCTAGAAAAATGGAAATGAGCTTCGTTTTTGCGAAAATCCCGAGATTTAGAATTTTTATTAAAACCTAAAACGAGATCATAATTGCCAAGTGCCATCAAAAAGATGCAATATAGTACCCACAGATTACGTCTCTTTGGTCGTTTGTACAATTTTTTCCTGTCGTTTAAAATATGAGGTTATCTCAAAAACTCCTAATAACGATCATGATACATGCGAGTATCAGAATTCCATAAAAGTTTTGATCGTTTCGTTCGTATCGAGTTGCAAATCTTCTGAAGTTCTGTAGCCAAGAAAAAGTTCGTTCAATTTTCCATCTTCCACGATATTTCCGCAACTTACGTCCATCCTGTGTCTTTTTCTTTTTTCGATTTGATTTGTGTGGAGCGATCAAATTTACTTTATATTTCTTTTTAAGATATTCATCTAAAGGATCAGAATCGTAAGCACGATCTCCGACTAAATCTTTGATTTTGCCTTTGACTTTTTTGCGGATGATTGCACCTTCCGCGAGCTTACTTTCATGCGGCGAAGCACTTTCAATCCCGGCGGAGATAGGAATACCATTTTTGTCGACGATAACCATGACTTTTGTACCCTTTCCCCGTTTAGTTTTGCCAATACGTAGGCCCCTTTTTTTCCAGGAACAAAAGTCCCGTCAATGAAACACGTGCTTAAATCCATCTTGCCTCTTATTTCTAAGTCATGAAGAAGCGCTTCTAAAATTTTATCCAGGGTTCCATTTTTGCGCCATTCTTGAAATCTTCGATGGCATGTTTGATATGCGGGATATCTATCAGGTAGGTCTATCCACGGAGCACCAGTGCGAAGAATCCATAATATACCGTCCAAAATTGATCTTGAATTTACACGCGGACGACCTTTACCGTCATCTCTTGCTTCGGGTTCTACAAGTAAATCGCAAAGCAAATCCCATTGTTCGTTCGTTAAGTCACCTAATCGGCTCATAACGATCAATTATATTATTTATAGTTTAAGTACAAGAAATTTTAAGTCTGACTACACGGATGACGGTTTTTGAGATAACCTCATAGAAGTTTTCCACATTTTCAAGTTTTTGGAAAGATTTCTAAATTCGTTTTTTTAAAAATTTTCACCCGGACCAATTCAAAAAAGACTTAGAGCCGTCCCAAAACCTCGGAATAATATCAACGAGAACGTAACAGTTATAAAATATGCTCGAAAGCTCGTAAACTATCAAAGGACGTAATTTGTGGGAACTTCTATATTTTATTACGAACTTACTGAATCAATTATAACTGATTTCTTTTAAGGTTTTTAAGACGGACTCTTAATAAACGAATTCTAAAATCAAATTTCAGCGCAAAATCGCCGTTTTAGGACCAATCAATGATAGAGGTTCCCTTAAACAAAACCATCTTGTCGGAACTAAAACTATAAAAAAATTTTACAAAACCTGTCTCACTTACATTAAACCCTTTCTATATTTCTTTCGTGATTTCATTGGAGGTTCAATACGATGAAACAAGATAAAAATAAATCTCAGAGAGGAATGTTGCAAATTGCAGTTTTTGCAATGGCGGCGTTATTCTCAATTACGAGTTGTAAGAAAGATAAAGACGATGATAAAAATCTGTTGTTGGCTTTAAGTTTAATGAAGTTAAACGAAAATAAAGCCGAATTTAAACTTTCCAACGCAAGCTCTTCAGCTTCCACTCGAATAGGAGACTCCCAAACATATCGATCTCTCTTTTCTTCCGGAAAAGTCAGTGATCTTGCGGGTAATGATCCGCAAAATTATGGAGACGGTGCAGCTGACGGTTTTACGGATCATTTTATCACTCCAGCCGGAGCAGGAATCGAGATTTGCAAAATAGTTGCCTACAAATCCGTTGCCAATGGTGGGCCCGCAGTTGGAAGTGAAACATTAGAAAACGTGAATTGGGTTTTGCGTTACGGTGGAGGAGAATATGGTCCTTGCTCGGGTATATGGCCTGTGGGTCTCAAAGGAGAAGATAGCGGATTTATAGATCTTCATAGTCCGATTCCAAATGAAATAATAAAAGATTTCGATCGAATTGGAATTGTTGCTTACTCTTTCACTTACTATTTATCGCCGGAACAAGCGCCCGACCCTGCCTATCGATATACAAGTTTGTTTTTGAACAACTTGATACGCAATAACATCCCTGCAGGAAATACGCGTAGAGGGGACGTAGGAACAAAAATATTTTCCAATGAATGTCCTAAATCCTATCTTTCCACGCACGATTATATCTACTTCAAGGTGGAGGATATAATTTTCAATCCAAACTGCAAAATCCGCGAAGCCCTAATCGACTCAGGCAACGGACTCTTTTTAGGATCAGATCTCGATTCTGCAGAAATATACCAAAACCCAGCTCCACATTCCGGTTCCGGATTTTCCACGGATATTAAGTTGAAATATGAACTACCTCCCGCAGCAGCGAGATTGGCACCGAAAGATCCTTATATCTTAGTCGTACCATTCAATTCTTCCAAAACGGGCGGAGGGAAACTATTATTCGAAGTCTCTGTCAATAATGTTCTATTCTGGGATTCTAACGACGGTAATAACGTTTTCTCTCCTCAATCGAATACGGCGGACAGGCCAAACGCGATCAGTGGCGAGGATAATTTGACGAATACCGCAAGAAAAAACATGATCTTTCATTTGCCAACTATCGTGAGTTCTCTAAAATGAAAAGGTTATATAGTTTATAGACGATCAGGAAAAACCGAGAAAGAATCCAATCGGGTTCTTTCTCGAATTAATCCGAAGTTAAGGAGGGTAGCCATTAATTTACATTCTATCGAATTTGGAGAAGCGGATTATTACGGAATTATAGTTTGATCCTTTGTGTTTTGAAAATTTTCTATTCGGAGAATCGTTTTTAATTTCAATAGTCGAAATCGAACTGAAGTTTTCTTAAGAGAAAAATCCATCCAGTTTGAATTCTTATACGTAGAATATAAATTATGAAATTAAATCAAGATCACGATTTTTCTTTATTTTATCAAAACTACAAGGACTCGATTTACAAGATAATCCGGTTTCTTTCCTCCGATCCCGAAGAAGTGGAAGATATCGCTCAGGAAGTTTTTTTGAATCTCTATAAAGCATTTCCGAATTTTTCACCGGAAAAAGGAAGTTTTTACGCATGGGCGGCTACGATCGCAAAAAATACTTACTATACCTATCGAAAAAAGAGAAAGAAGGATTTGTTAATAGAAAGAGAGGGCGCTTTTGTAGAATCGTTTCCAGTGAAAGACGATTTTATTCAGATAATAGAAACGCGAATCGTGGAGGATGAATTGAGAGAAGTTATTTCTTCTTTACCAGAACCAGAAAAAAGTATCATCTTATTGAAAGAGATCAACAATTATACTTTAGAAAAAACATCACAAGCGTTGAACATATCTTCGAGAACCGTAAGTAGGAAACTATTAAAAGCATTGGATCTACTTAGAGTAGAATTAGAAAGAAAAAAAGTGGTATTGTAATTATGGAAAACAAAGATCTACAAGAGGAATTCGAAGAACTGATGTCCTTGTTTCTTTTTGGGGAAACCGGATCAGAAGAAAACAAAAGATTAAACGAAATCATAACTCTTCATCCAGAACTTGAAAAGAGATATGACAACTATGTGAAAATGCAAACGGGTTTAAAACAACACAAACTCGTTCTTGAGCAGATTCTTTCAGAATCATCAAAACCCTCTCCTAAAGTACGTTTATTTCAAGGAAACCTGAAAAATCAATTTCTGGCTATAGCTGCAGTTATTTCCTTAATTGTCTCCTTGCCCGTAATCTTTAAGATGGAAATGTTCCATAAAACAGAGATGATCCCTATGGAAGTTACCGGGGCTTGCAATCCGAAAATTTTACGCCACGATTGGATTCGCCTTGATCAAAATTCTTTTTGCGAAGTGAAAATTCAAGGAGAGCAAGGTCTTGTTCATTTTAGAATCTTTCCGAATTCGGAAGTGCGCATCTTAAAACTAACCGAAACGAATCAAGAGGCGGCAACGTTAGGCTACGGCTTATCCATTTTTGTACAAAAAGGAAATCTTTTGTTAAACGAAACGTTAACGAATACGACGTCTCAAACTAAGATTTATCTCAACGGAACCGCTATCCAATTAAACGGAACCAAAGTATGGATCGAAAGTGCGGAAAATCGTTATAAAATCAGCGTGTGGAACGGCTCCGTACAAATCCGATCCGGGATCAAATACTTACTTCCGTTCTTACTAGATCCCCAAAAAGAAGAATCGATAGAACACTCTTTCGATGGACAAGCAGATTCAAACTCTTGGCAAAAGACAGAATTAAAAAAAGTATGGATGGAGACCTCTTCGGAAGACATCTCCAATTCTTCTTTTGAAATAAAACCTCTAAATCTATCGGGAGGTCTGGAAGAAAGTTTACTTAAAACTTTGAAAGAAAATCGGTTCGATATAAAAAACGCACAAGAAAAATTGAATATTCTAAAAGAAATCCGACAACAAATCGTAAAAAACGTCTCACAAAAAAAGAAAACCTCTCTGGACGAGTCGAACATTGAAGATTTAGAAAATTTTTCAAATCATCTCGGGAATTCCGAGCCCATAAAATTTCCGGAAATAGAAAAAAAACAGGAACCAATTGGAAGAAAAACTTCGACCGCTACAAATACCGAAAGTAAAATCAACCAAGAAAAGCCCATAGAGCCTATACGTTTAGGAAATAAAACGATTCAACTCAAAGATGGAACGATACTCAAGGGAAACGTAATACAGTACGGAAACCAATATATTTTGGAAGAAAACGGAAAAAAAAGAACCATCGAATCTGCAAATATAGAATCAATTTCATTTTGAAGACTCTAAATTCAAATCACTATTCCAAAAGCATTCTAAGTTTCTTTCTCCCGAAAGTTCTTTGTATATGCCTCATATTAAATCCGATTTGGATTTTTGGAAATACTTTGATTCTAAAAGATGGAAGAAAAATAGAAAACGTCAAAACTTCTCTGCGGGAAAATCACGTTTTAGTCGAAGACGAAACAGGCAAAGTCGAAAAAATCGATTTAACTCTAGTTGAAAAAATTCTCATTTCGGAAATCGAAAAACCGGAAGTCGAAGATAAAAAAAAAGAATATAAAAATTTAAAAAAATTCTATCTTTCTTGGAATCTATCAAGCTGGGATTCCAAAGTAACGGAAAAGACAAACTTTGATCGTGGATACAATATCACGGACCTTATTGCGGGCGTAATTTATATAGATCCCTATTTAGAGAAAAAATATACCACAAGCATTCAGACAATTTCTTTTAACGGTGAATATCGCCACAGCTCGAACCTTGGTTTTTCACTCGGACTCGAACGAAACTCTTATTTTTTTCCAAATCGTAAAATTTCTCCCCTTGTTGGAATTCTTACGAACTCTAATTTGAACTCTATCCCGGAATACCAAACTTTAGCCGGTATTTCCGTGAATTTGTTTCTGTTTGAAGGAAATTTTCATTTTGATAAACAAGGAAAAGATAAAGTTAATATAGAAACTCTTTCCCTATTGCCGGGAGTGAAATATTATTTTCCTCTTTCCGAGTCTATTCTTTGGTTTACTCAAGTAGGCTTAGGAATCGGAAAAAGTTTTGAAAGTGGAATACATTCCAAATTACAAACGACTCTTTTTGTGGGAACCGGCATTCAATGGGAATTAGAATCCTACTTTTTTAATATAGCCCTACAATATCGAAGAACAAATTTGACTGGAGCAATGCACTCTTATCATTTTAACGAACCGATTTTTATGATCGGCGGCGGATTAAAGTTGTAAAATAAAACCTAAGAGCCTCTTCGTACTACTAATTCCCCTACCGTCAGTTTTAGCGCAAATCCCTACTTAAAGTCAGAATCAGAGCCTTATTATATCCGTAAAGTCCTAGATCGATATAAGAATTCTATGTATACGAAAAGAGGCAGGAGATCCCTGCCGCCTTTCACTTGATTTTTAAAGTTCAACGATAAATTAGATCCGAACTCCAATCTTTTTCGGGAGAGGAATCCAACTTGAGATAAAAAATTTCCCTTAGACCGATCCAGCTTCTCCAAAGATAAAGATATTTATCCCAGTTCCCACCTTCCCAAACTGTGAGAAAATATTGTCTCCTTGAAACAGTATCATAATCTTTGAATGCAATTCGACTCCCATCCCGTAAACATCCTCCGTCTAAGTTTAAGATTTGGATTCGGTTCGACCCGTCATTGAACTTGGGATAGTATGCGTAGTTACCTCCACCTCCACCGAGCCCCCAATTCCAAAAGTAGTTTAAAGACTGAGAAGGTTCTATTCGGACAAACCCACTTGTCATACAGGAAGGATTCGAATCGGGATTAGAAATTTGTACTAAATTGAATTTTGTGAAATCAGTTTCTGCCGTAGCATCCACTTTCAACCATGCGTTTGATTCTTCAGAACCGGCTTGAATTCTCCTTCCGGTAGCTGCAGAGACAAAAGAAACTCGGTCATATTTCCTTTTACGTCCCGATTTCGTAGGCGTGGATGAATCCGCATAGACAAAACCATAAACGGGATAGTGATCAGAAAATTCATCACTCGTATATCCATCTATGGTCCACGTTTTTGCAGAGATCGGATCGTAAGCTAAATTTTGCCAAACGGGAGGTTGAAAGTGTGATTTCGAAACGAGTACATAATCCAAATATACCGGCTCTTCTTCCTTGTAATAAAAAGCGGTGATTTCGTTGGTTTTCGTATCCCACGTAAAAGGAACACCCACATATTTAGGTTCGTTTGCGTTTAATACAGAAAGCATATCATAATATTCTACGCTATCTTTGACTACGTTCAAATCTCCTGCGATCAGAACCATTTCGTTTTGCGGGATTTTTTTCAAATCGATAAAATTTTTGATCTCTTTGAATTGATTGATTCTTGAGACTTTTCCCAAGTTCGCGCACCCAGAGTCTTGCGCCTGTACATGAGTTCCAATAATATGAAACTTCCTTCCCTTTTTATTAATTCTCACATAAGCAAAACCTTTATTAGAAAAAATGTCCGCACCACATCCTTTATCTTTGAAGATGTGTTGTATTTTTTCTTCGATAGGCCATTTGCTTACGACGACGACCCCTCCGTTAATGAACGCATCAATTCTATAATTACCCGAAGTAACATCCCAACCTTCTCGGGTTCTTCCAATCACATCGGTCTGATATGGATATTCCGAACGAACTCCGTCCAAGAGAACCTTTCTTGCATTTGTATCAAAAGCTTCATCGAACACAATGACATCTTGGTTCCGAATATAACTCGAACTTACGATCCGTTCCGCTCTTGTACTTTGTCCCCAACTTCCCCAACCTGGAAGCGCTTTTGGCAACAAGAAAACGTTGTGGCTTAGAATTTTAATTTCCACATTTTCAAGAATAGAATTCTCAGGAATAGAATTTTCAGGAATAGAATTCTCAGGAATAGAATTCTCAGAAATAGAATCTTCAAGAATAGAATTCTCAGGAATAGAATTCTCAGGAATAGAATTTTCAGAAATAGAATTCTCAGGAATAGAATTCGCAGGAATAGAATTTTCAGAAATAGAATTCTCAGGAATAGAATTCGCAGGAATAGAATTTTCAGAAATAGAATTCTCAGGAATAGAATTCGCAGAAGCGGCATCTACGGGATTAGAGCTTACAGAGCCGGAACTCGTTAAATCAGAATTTGCAGAATCAATGTTCTTATTACCTAAAATGTAAATCAGAGACACAAGTAAATCGTTATACAATGATCGCCTATCGGCCCCACAATCTATTAGAAAAAATAATAAGAGACAACAATTTATAAAAAGTCCCACTTTTGTATATTTTTTTATTCTCATACACTATCTCCATACTTTTTAAATCAATGCCCATACTATAACATAGAGCTCAATAAGAAGAATAGTATTTTATAAAAAACGATTCGGTTTCAAATAATGCTCAAGTAATTGAAATTAAAAATATCGATCCCTAAAGTAACCGCTAATGTTTTAGATATATAAAAATAAACAATTAAAAGCGAATGATGTCTTTGTTTACTTTTTAGATTATGTTTTAAGATTAAATAAAGAAATTTGATAATCACATGTCATATGGAAACGATGCCGAATTTTTTTATTATTTTTGAAAGCTTATATCTGGCGGACTATATGACATTTATAAAAAAAATTACATTAAAAATATAATATATACATTTTATTATTTCGAAAACCGTTCCATAAAAAACCAGGATTATATTTCAAATATATCAGAGCCTGTCTTAAAAACCTTAAAGAAATCAGTTATAATCATTCAGTAAGTTCGTAATAAAATATAGGAGTTCCCACACACAGATTACTTCTTTTTGAGAAATTTATGGACTTTCGAAGAGACTTTATTATTGTTAAACTAGTAGGAGTTCCAGCAACATCCTAAAGTTTTGGAACAAATTCTTAATAAAACAACGAAAAAAAGATCCGCCGAACAATCATTCAAATCCGCTTAAGGCTCTTCTATTTCAACGTTTTCTAATGTATCAAAAAAACCGGTTTGAAGTAAAGGAGCAAAATCGATCATGTCTTCCGCGTTCAGTTTGAGGCCATTTTCCATGGAATACGCCTGTAATAAGGATGCACAGGCTAGATGACTTTCACCGAGCTGAGCGTGCGCTCGTGCTTTGATAATTAGAATGTCCGAATCGGATTCTCCAAAATACTGAACATATAAATCGATGAACTTAAGGGCATTCTTGTGATCGGAAACTTTCAGATAACACTGAGCAATCATATCGTAATGAAGAAAATTCTCGTCGCTATCCATACGCATCGACGTTTTGAGGGAAACCAATGCAGAATTGTAATTTCCTCTTTGATAATAAAGGTGTCCTAGTTCCGCCCAGATGTCTTTACGAAGAATTCCTCTTCCTCTTGAAAGTTTTTCTTGCGCCAAAGCCTGCTTTAGAACCGCAATTGCCTCATTGGATCGATCGGTATCTTTCAAAAGGGAGGCCAAAGTCAGATAAAGTTCCAATTGATCCGGATAGAGATCGATCCCCTTTGTAAGAATCTTTTTAGCCTGTTTAAAATTGCTGATTTTGATGAGATAGTTGGAGTAATACAAATAACTTCCGGGCTCGTTCGGATACTTGGTGATGATTTCATGAAAGAGATTTAAGGTCTCCCGAGTGTTTCCAATATGATACTGGCACCAGGCCTGACGATTACGTATCTTAAGAATCGTTTTAGGATTATCGGTAAAAGAGAGAGCTTCTTTGTAGAGATTGAAAGCTTTGGTGAATTCTCTTTGATTCTCCCTCTGAATCGCAGATCTGATCAGTGTAGGGAAACTCACAGTTTAGACAGATTAAAAATTTTCAAAAAATAATCAAGTTTTCTATTTATCACCCGAAAATAGAATTGGGGGAAAAAGAGAGAAAAACCCAAAATTCTCAGAAGAGGGAATTTATGAATATCAATGGAAATACAAACCAGAGTTTACTTTTGGAAAGAGTCGCGAATTTACCTAAGGAAATTTTTCAGGTACAAAGTGATCTGAACCGAAAGATGTTGAATCTCGCCGTAGAAGTGGGAATTCGAAATTCAAAAGAAGAAGGACAAAGAAGAATTCTAGATCTTTACGCGTAATTCCCAGATCAGTCTTGATTGTAAACGGGACGTTTACGTTCCCGGAAAGACTGTACCGCCTTTCTAAAATCCACAGAATCAAGGAAACTCGAATTCCAAAGTGCAACATAATTCAAACCGGCTTCTAAAGGTTTTCCTTCGGAATATCTCATCACATCCTTCACGCCAGACACGACGATCTTAGGGTTTTCGGCGATCTCTTTTGCAGTTGCAAGGGCTACTTCCATCATTTCTCCTTGGGTCTGAAAAACCTTGGTTACGAGCCCAATTCGCTCCGCCTCGGTTCCGTCGATATCCTTTCCAGTTAAAGCCAATTCTCGTGTATGGCCTTGTCCAATGATAGAAGGAAGTCTGTTGATCGAACCCATATCGGCAACAATCGCAACTTTTGCTTCCCTGAGAGAAATTAGTGCGTCTATCGTAGCATAACGAATATCACACGCGGAAATCAGATCCAACCCTCCACCGATACAATGTTTTTGAACTGCGGCAATGGACGGTTTTGGTGAATCGTAAACGGCATTGATTCCTTTTTGCATTTTAAGAATGAGATCGAAGAATTTTCTACGATCGCTACCTAAGGGAGCTTGGATCAAATTGCCGAATTGTTGAATAAAAGAATCCAGATCTAAACCAATGGAAAAGGATTTTCCTCTTGCAGCGATCACGAACGCGTGAATATCAGGATTGGCATTGATTTCTTCAATCACATCCGGTAGATCCCTCCAGAAAGGCCAATCCATTGCATTTCTTTTTTCAGGGCGATTGAGATAAAGAACGGCGGTTTTATCTTCAGGTCTTACGACAATTTCAAAAAATTCAAAATGGGCCTTCATCCCAGTCACTCTGGGAATAAAAAAAAATCTTACAAGCCATTCCTAGTCTGAAGAAATGGTGGACAATTTTTTTATTATGAGAATGATTCTCATAATCTTTAGGAGGGTTTTAGTGATCATCAGTTGGGAAAAAATGCGTCATTCGCATCCAAAAGAAGAATGGAAAAAACTTTTAGAAAAGGTAGATGTTATACAGGAAAAACGAGGGAGTTCCCACATAGTTTCCAAAAAACATCTATGTATTGAGAAGAAAACAAAAGAAGGAACCTCATTCTTTGTTTGGCATTACACAAAACAAATTGAAAAGGGCTCAAGTTCAAACTAGGAACTCATTTTTCAGATTTTCAGGAAATTCCATTACCTGAGAATTATACGAGTTTTGAAAAAAATTAGAGAACCTCTTCCCCATCAACTTGATCGGAAAATCGAGAGGAACTTTTACTTTTTCAAACAGAAACAGGAAAGCTCAGTTGAATACAGGCGCCTTCTTGATTGAGAAAATCGACTTTCCCATCGATCTGTTTTGCAAGGGACTCCACAAGAGATAAACCAAGCGAGTTTGGACTTCTATTTCGAATCGACTTTTCGGAAAGACCCTTTCCGCTATCCGAAACTTCCAGAGTCGACATTTCGTTCTTTCTCGTGAAACTGACCCGAATCAAACCGGATTCAGAACCCGCCAATCCGTGTTTTAAAGAATTTGTAATGAGTTCGTTGATGATCAAAGCGAGGTTCATTCCAATCTCGGCTTTCACTTTTGCCTCTTGGATATCTAATTCCAACCGAATTTTTTCCCGATCTACCTGGTAAATTTCAAAAAGTGCATCCGTAAGTTTTTTCACATAGAGTTCAAAGCTGATTGAGGAAAGATCCTTACTTTCATAAAGAATTTCATGAAGAAGTGCGACCGCACGCAAACGATTCTGGCTTTCCCGAAGGATATCATTGGATTCTTCGTCGGCTTGGCCGGATCTAAGACTAAAAATAGAAGAAATGATCGTGAGATTATTCTTAATTCTATGATGAATTTCTTTGAGGTAGGTATCTTTTTCAGTCGTACTCGTGTGCTGCTCTCTTGTTCTGAGAATATTAAAAGTTCCTGTTAACTTTTCTTCCGCTCCTAAAATCGGAGAACTCTGGAGCTGAATTTCTTGGCTATTTCCGTTTTTCGAAATTAAGAATAGATTTCCACTTTCCCTAGGAAGTCCGGATTTGAGAACTTCTTCCACTACGTTTCCGATCGTATTTCCAGTTTTATTCTCGAAAAAAAGAATTTCTCGAACCGGTTTTCCAAGGTGATCCTTATATTTACAACCGGTCAGTTTTTCCGCTGCCGGGTTCATAAAAAGTAGAAATCCATTTTCATCCGTAGTTACAATTCCCGCCCCCAGTTGATCCAATGCACCTTTCAATTTTTCTTCAGTTTGTTTGGATCTCTGCTCAATTTCGTTTTTATAAAGAGCTACTTCAATCGAAGAGCGGAGTTGATCGGATTCAAAAGGCTTTACAATATATCCAAGAGGCTGAGTCTTTTTAGCCCTATCTAAGGTGCTTTCGTCGGCGTATGCGGTAAGATAAATCACAGGAGTGTGAAAACGATTCCGAAGTACTTCGGCAGTTTCGATTCCATCTAGATTCCCCTCTATGTTTATATCCATGAGAACAAGGTCCGGATGATTTTCCTCGGCTTTCTGAATCGCTTCCTCTCCTGAAGAAGTAATCCCTACGAGTTCGTAACCCAATTTTTTCAGTTTTTGACCTAAATTGACGGCGACGATGATCTCATCCTCGACCACCAATATTTTGGGTTTTTGAAGCATATTCATTAGTTACTAAAATAACTCCGAATTCAACAAGACATTTGTCAAAAAACGGAAAAAGTTATGGTGAAATTATGTTTTCCTTTTTTAGAAATTCCAAGCTCTTCTCAGTTTTCTCAGATTCCCTAAAGGGAAAAGAAAAAAACTGGGAGAAACGATTTCGATCCTCTTACAAGTACTTCATCTTAGACTCTTTTTTTGAGAAGAATCTTAGCCTAATTTAAATTTATTCCTAAGCTTGGACGACCCTTTTGTGTAAGAAAGCGCCGCTCTTTAAGGAATTTCTCTAAGTATTTAGAACAACTTGGGTCTTCTTTTTTTGCAAATTTTCCTTTTTTATCATTCATTAGGAGCGCGCAAATCAATCTTAAGTTTTTTCTCCACCCTGGACTTTATTTTAGAGAATCGATTTTTGCGAACACAGAGATTGTTTGTTCTCCATTCAGGAAAAATGTAAGATTTCTCTAAAAACGTAATTTCGACTTATCAAAAAGACCGAACAGGGTCTGTTCGATTTCGGACTGGATTCTAATCTTTTTTCCAATTTTGGAGTTGACCGTTGCTGCGATTAGTTGTATTATACATCTAATAATGAAAGATTTTCAGATCGAAAATACACTCGGTTACAGAATCAATCGTGGCGCGATCGTAATGAAGTTAGAACTTCAGGAACGTTTTAAAAGCGCCGGTTTTTCTATTACTCCCGAAGAGTGGGTCATCCTGAATCGGCTTTGGGAATCGGATGGAATGAATCAGAACGAAATCTCGCAAAAAACCATCAAGGACAAGACTACTGTGACCCGTTTTCTGAACGGAATGGAAAAGGACGGTCTGATCCGGAGGGTAGTGGCAGAGGAAGACCGGCGCAGCAGGCTGATTTTTCTCACCGAAAAGGGGGAAAAATTGAAAGAGGAGCTGATACAAATCGCCAAATCCTTGTTAAACGACGCAAGTATGGAGATAAACAAAGAACATCTGACCATTACGATAAACGTTTTGGCGCAGATTGAAAGGAACATCGTAAATCTAAAAGCGAAGTAGATGATTTAAATTTAATAAAAGAAGGAATGTTGAGTATGGAAACTACAACTTTTAAAAAAAATTCGAGCGCCATCGCGGCCATAATCTTTATAGTCACGGCGAGTACGATCGGTTATATCAAAATCGGCTGGCCACCTGTGATCATTGTGGGAGGGTCCGGATTGATCGGATGGATTTTCTGGTATTTCACGTATTTAAAAAGGCCCGTGGATCCTAAAGTGATTCTTCCTTTATTTGTGCTTACCGTAGTCGGTTTGCAGATTCACATGATTGAGGAATATCTGACGGGCTTCGGTCCCGCTGTGAGTCGTTTATTCGAAATCCCCTGGACTGAAAAGGGATTCGTAGTCGTATTCACATTGATCGGTCCGATGCTTTATATGTTGACCGCGTTGGGTCTTTTCTTTAGATTCCCGCTCGCAGGTTTTATTGCGTGGTTCATTTTTATCGGTCCCGGTCTTGCGGAATTCACCCATTTTATTTTTCCACTTTTGGAGCCAAGCGTTCAACCGAACAACCCAGAAAGGGTTTCTCAAATTGTCAACGGAGTAATGATTTCGGATATGCCGAACTATTACTTTAAAACTATGGGGGAATATTATTTCTCGGGACTTTATACGGCGGTGCTTCCAATGCTTCCGGGAGGTTACGCGATTCTTAAATTAGTAAAACATCATAGAGAGACTCGTCCTTAAAAATAAATCGGGTTCTCGTGTTTTCAACCCGATCATCGTCCGGCCGCGTTTATCGATTTCTTAACTCAAAACTTTTCGATAAAGCCGGACGATATTCCCGCTTGTTTTTATTTCTCAAAATGTAATTTTCATTTCCTAAAGATTTACGGATAAAAAACCGTTTCTCCACTTTGACTTTCGAGAAGAATCTAGAGGTTATCTCAAAAACCGTCATCCGTGTAGTCAGACTTAAAATTTCTTGTACTTAAACTATAAATAATATAATTGATCGTTATGAGCCGATTAGGTGACTTAACGAACGAACAATGGGATTTGCTTTGCGATTTACTTGTAGAACCCGAAGCAAGAGATGACGGTAAAGGTCGTCCGCGTGTAAATTCAAGATCAATTTTGGACGGTATATTATGGATTCTTCGCACTGGTGCTCCGTGGATAGACCTACCTGATAGATATCCCGCATATCAAACATGCCATCGAAGATTTCAAGAATGGCGCAAAAATGGAACCCTGGATAAAATTTTAGAAGCGCTTCTTCATGACTTAGAAATAAGAGGCAAGATGGATTTAAGCACGTGTTTCATTGACGGGACTTTTGTTCCTGGAAAAAAAGGGGCCTACGTATTGGCAAAACTAAACGGGGAAAGGGTACAAAAGTCATGGTTATCGTCGACAAAAATGGTATTCCTATCTCCGCCGGGATTGAAAGTGCTTCGCCGCATGAAAGTAAGCTCGCGGAAGGTGCAATCATCCGCAAAAAAGTCAAAGGCAAAATCAAAGATTTAGTCGGAGATCGTGCTTACGATTCTGATCCTTTAGATGAATATCTTAAAAAGAAATATAAAGTAAATTTGATCGCTCCACACAAATCAAATCGAAAAAAGAAAAAGACACAGGATGGACGTAAGTTGCGGAAATATCGTGGAAGATGGAAAATTGAACGAACTTTTTCTTGGCTACAGAACTTCAGAAGATTTGCAACTCGATACGAACGAAACGATCAAAACTTTTATGGAATTCTGATACTCGCATGTATCATGATCGTTATTAGGAGTTTTTGAGATAACCTCTAATAGATATCCATTTAGAGTTTGGAGGTATAGCAACCGTGTCCTGAGGATAGTCGGTTGACTTTGGGCTTGTGGTAGGTTCTTACATTTCTTGTTTTAGAAACGATGGATCTTTGTGTAAATACTCACACACTTTGAAAACGGGCGGATTGCGTTCGAAACAAAGCCAGAGCATAAAACGCAGGAACTCCCAGATTGGTAGAAGGCAAATGATTTCGTTGAGACTGTTTTTGGAAAGTTGCGGTAGTTCCCGCATTTTATGTAAAGGACAGAAATAAATCGATCTCGATTTATAGAAGATACAGCAGTAGTTCCCACATCTCTTCCGGATACACGACAGATTTCATCAAGAAATTCTAACTTCGCTTTCTACGGATCGCTCGATTACTTACAATTTCGAGAACACAGTCTTTTAGGAACAGCTCGCGACCTTTGTTAGTGTGTCGGCCCACCCTTTCTAAACGTAAGCCCCTTTAAATATTTGGAAGGATTAACAGGCTTTCCGTTTTTTATGACTTCGAAATGCAAATGAGGCCCGAACGAATAACCAGTGGAACCAGATCTTGCAATCTTCTTCCCTGCTAGCACATAATCCCCACGTTGAACAAAAAGCTTGGAGTTATGCGCATAAAGAGTCTTAAAATCGTTCGTATGTTCGATGACGACCACGTTTCCGTAACCACCCATCCAGCCGGCGTAAATCACCTTACCGTTTCTCGCAGCGGCAATCGGCTCGTAGAAAGCCTTTAAATCAAGCCCCTCGTGAAATTTTTTTCTGGGGAAAGTCCTAAATCCGAAATTGGAAGTTACAACTCTGGATGCAACAGGGATCACCCACTTTGGAGCTGGATCCGGAATTACCGCACCTGGTAAAAATAGTTTCTGACCAGGTCTAAGAATATCCAGATCCTCCAATTTGTTTTCCGACAATATTTCATCCAAGTTAACCTTATAAAGATTGGCTACTTTTGCGACAGTGTCTCCTGTTTTCATTTTGTAAAGAAGACCTTGTTTATTCGGAATACTTAATATTTGACCAGGATAAAGTGTATCTTCGATTTTGATGTTGGAAGAACCCGCGATAGATTCCATCGAAACCTTAAAGCGAGTAGCAATTTCAGCTAATGTCTCATTTCGCTTCACTCGATACGCTGTAACTTTAAATTGTTTTTTCTTTTCGGAAGGGTTCTTGAGTTCCTTCGCCATCAAAATTGTAAGTTTTGCCTTTTCGGATTCCTCCAAAAACTTTTCATCCCCGGATTTTGCCTTTAAGTCCTCGGAATCGTTTTCGGTGATTTCATGTCCAGCAGAATCCATCATCGCACTACTCGGGTTCATCCCAAATCCCAAGAATGCGAGAAAAAGCGCGAT
The DNA here is from genome assembly GCF_000306675.2 of Leptospira mayottensis 200901116. Lineage (NCBI taxonomy): Bacteria > Pseudomonadati > Spirochaetota > Leptospiria > Leptospirales > Leptospiraceae > Leptospira > Leptospira mayottensis. Next base: position 354,563 of record NZ_CP024871.1, on the reverse strand, counting down.
AGATGCGAATATAGGAATAAACCGGAATTTTTTTCTCCGAAAGTCCAGATTCCCGTGATAGAGATTTCCTCTAAAATAAAACGAATAATGAAAATGAAATGCGCCCAGGTAGATCAGAGTAAAATTTTCCGTCCGAAGGAGTTCTTTTCCTGCGGTCAGTTGTCTGGGCTTTTTGAAGATCATACAGGAAAAATATCGGCCGCTTTGTAGTCCTTTCTATAGGAAGAAAAGAACTTATTCGTCCTTGCCGTTGTCCAAAGTCCGGGTTCCACCGAAAGACTCTTCTACGATTTTTTTTACGTCTTTCTTTTGTCCGCCTGTAATTGTTATATTCCCCTTTGCAACCACTCCTTTAGCAAGGTGAAGCGCAGGAGCGACGATATCTCCGAGAAGCCTTCCAGTTTCTTCCAGACGAACTTCGCTTTCAGCCTTGATGTTTCCAATCATAGTCCCGGAAACGGTTACTTCTTTAGCCGCGATATTCGTTCTTACCTTTCCAGTCTCTCCGATATAAAGAGTATCGTCCGTTTTGATTTCTCCTTCGAATTTACCGTCGATACGAAGAGAACCCGCGATATAAAATTTTCCTTCGAAAATAGATCCTGGACCGATTACACTGTTATTATTTTCCCTGCCGATGGCCATCTAAAACTCCTGCTAACAATCAAAACCCATCCCCTAACCGGAGACACGCCGTAAATCTATTTGTGTACTCAATCCCAAAACGACAAGTATTTTTGTTTGGAATTATTGAATCAAATCATCGTCACCCTGGAAAATATTAGTTTTCTGCTTCTTTTTCACTTGGGTTTGGTGAGAAGGAGGCAGATCGGGTTCCGATATAAAACCAGCTCCACGATGATCGTCGCAAACTTCTTTGGGTACTGTTTCTTTGGTAAAATATTCTTCTTCGGTTTGATTGCAGTGAGAACCAGGAAGTTTCCCGGAAATGGAACAGATTTGTTTTCGAACAATTCCCGTTTCCCCAAAATGAAAGGGCTTTGATTTTTCCCGAGAAAGGGCATTCGACATAAACCGCCCCCAGATTGGAGCGGCAACCACACCCCCAGACATTCCTTTACCCATCGAAAGAGTTCCAGTATCATAACCAAGCCAAACTACGCTTACTAATTCGGCAGAATAACCCGCAAACCAAGCATCCCGAAAGTTATTCGTCGTTCCAGTCTTTCCTGCGGCCGGACGATTGAGACCGTAAGAAGCGGCGCCTGTCCCGGTTCCCCTTTTAATTACGTCTTCCATCATTGACGTGAGGATAAAACAAATTTCTGGAGAAAGAATCCGTTTTCTTTCCTGTTTACTCGCTTCCTCTCTGAAATCCTTGATTACATTTCCGGAATCATCTTCGACATAAAGAACACTCAATGGAAATACCTGTTTTCCTCCAGAAGCGATGACAGCATACGCGCGGGCCAATTCGTACGGAGAAACTTCGAAAGTTCCCAAAGAGATGGAATAGTTTTTGGGAATGGATCGATTTTCAATCTGAAGAATTTTTTCCAGAACCGGCATGAGGTTGCTGATCCCAGTGTGATCCAAAACCCGAACTGCGACACTATTTCTGGAAAGTTCGAGCGCTTCACGAAGTTTTATAAATCCAGAATATTCTCCCGTATAATTGGAAGGCGTCCATTCATCACCGTCTTCTAATACGTATTGGAGAGGAGAATCGGAAAAAAGAGACGCCGCAGTTACGTTCTTCTTCGGATCCGGATGTTGATTATAATATTCCATCGCGGCCGCGTATATCAAAGGTTTAAACGCCGAACCGGGTTGGCGATAGGCCTGGAAAGCGCGAATCTGTTGATTATCCGACCGGAAACCGGAACCTCCTACCATCGACGTGATATACCCCGTATCGGGGCGCATCGAGATCAAGGCGCCTTCGACGGGAAGCAGAAAGTCCTCGGTTTGTTGATTTCTATAACTCCAATCGACTGCTTCGCCCAAAGATTCGGTTCCGCTTAAAAGATTCAAAACACCAAGCTCATCCCTCAGGTCCTCCTGCCAAGTGCGATTAAACGTGCGAACCGACTTCGAAATCTTAAACTTAAACTCAGGAATGTCGTTTAACATCGATAGTAGATCGTAAATTTCACCGTAGGCGTCGTCGAACGCATCTATTTTCGTGAACATCCTCTGATTGGATTGAGCGGTCTGATTTTTCAGTCCAGCATACAAAGCCTTCTCCGCTTGAGTCTGATGTTGTATGTTCAAGGTAGAATAAATCTTGAACCCCCCGCTGTACAACGTAGTTATAGGAATGTAACGTGCCAGATTTTTACGCACGTATTCCGTGAAATAGGGGAAACGATTCAACCTATCGCCAAACGCGGAATCGTTCGGAGAACGATTTAGAGTAATATAATATTCTGAAAATGCTTCGTATTCCCTCTCCGCAGTTTTGACGTCGAGAACTCCGTTTTCCACGAATTTCTTAAATACGACGCGAACCTTCGCACTAGAGGAATTAGGATTGACCAAGGGAGAAAATTCCGTAGGCCTTGTGGTTAAACTGGCGAGTAATGCAGATTCCCCCCAAGTCAAATCCTTTACGTCCTTACGAAAATAAAACCGAGCCGCCGCTCCAACTCCGATCGTTCCATGACCAAGAGGAATTTCGTTGAGATAAATTTCCATCAACGTGTCCTTATCAAAAACCACTTCCAAAAGAAGCGCAAGCCAAGCCTCTCTGGCCTTTCGAAGGAAAGAACGTTCCGTATTTAAGAATTTTAAACGAGCGACCTGTTGCGTAATTGTCGAGGCTCCTTCTTTGATTCTACCCGCCAAAAGATTGACCATAAAAGCACGGAAAATTCCGCGTAAATCGAGCCCCCAATGCGAATAAAAATGATTGTCCTCGGTAGAAACAAAACTACGGATGAGCTTGTTGAGTTTGCCGTCTTCTTCGGGAGGAAGTTCTTTGATGTTTAAAACGACACGGGAAAAACGATAAAATTCCGCGATGGGTTCGTACTCACTCTTATCATTGATTCCATAAAGAACGGAAGGTTTTTCATACTGATTGGATCCGGGAACTTTCCAGAGATCCTTGACGGAAAATACGAACAAAAATCCGTTGAGAAACAACAAACCCGCACAGAGCTTAGTCAATTGTTTCAACGGATTTTCGGAATTTAGAATCTTCTGAAGAATCCTATCCCGAAAATGAATGACGAAAAAACGGAAAAGATAACTGACTGGTTCTTGTTTCATGTTCGATTAAACTTCTTCCAACGGTGAAAATTCCTTCATACTGTCGACTCCTTGAAAACGAAGTCCCGTATCTAAATTATATCCTTGATATTCCTTTAAGAATGCGGAGCGACTCATTTTATTCTCTAGATAATTCCATGCATGTGTAAGCGCGTCCCTACCATTTTGCGCCGAGCGATTAATCAGTTCCACGAAAGAGTCGTTTCGCACGATTGAAGGGTCGGCTGGGTAATTCCACTTCTTTTTTTCCTCGTTCATGATCCGTTTGTCTATATGTTCCTTGAGAGGAAGCATCAGAACCGAGGATCGAACTTTGTGAAACGTAATCTGGTCTAAAAACTTCAAAGTGCCCCGAATCCATCTGCTTCTGGAATCCAAAACCCTGTGAAATTCCAGATAACCAAGAAAGGATTCGTTTAACAAATCTCCGGGAATGATCTTGTCTTCAGAACCTATATAATATTTTTTGAATTCGTCTAGAAAAGTCGCTTTAAGACCACGAAGCCAAAAATGCCAGAGTATGGGATCCATCTTCCAGATTTTTTTTTCAGATTTAAAAATCGCATCGACGTGATGGACAAAGTCGTATTCTTTCGGAGTCATTCCCCATCTGTAGTCGAGAAGCCAGGAATCCAGTGCGTTCTCTACTCTCATGTGATTGTACTGGGCAAGGCTGCTGATCTTTTTGTCCTTGTTGTAAAAGTCTCCGGAGATATAAAAAATATACGGATGAGTGACTATGTCCACAACACAATGACAGATGTAACCGAGAGTAAACGCAATATAACGATCTCTATGAATCCCCACTTCGGTTTGTAGAATAAGATCTAAAAAACTTAAAACAAGTTCCGTAACGGAGTTATGATGACTCATATCCCCCCAGATTGTGGCTTTTTTCGTTTTGCGAGGAGAAAATACATGATAAAAGTAAAATATATCTGGGGCGATGGCTCCAATATTTGCGAACTTTCGGTTGGATTCAGCTCGCATTAGAAGGGCAATTTTTCTTTGGTCCGCAGTTCCGTGATCCAGATGTTTACAAATCTGGGAAAGGACTTCTAGATGAGTGATTTTGCCAGCCATGATGGAAAATACCTTTTAAAAAACGAAACCTTTTAGGAGCGTGTTCTCAAAACCATTTAGAATTGCCCATTTTACTTATGCAACCAATAGAAAAATTAAAATTTTTAACCGAATTTCAAGTACGCTCGATTGCACAGCAATTCGGAACCCCGATTTTTGTATATTCTCGGGAAGGGATCGAAAAAAGCTGTGACGCTGCACTTGCGTTTCCGAACGGCTACGGATTAACCGTACGCTATGCAATGAAGGCCAATCCCAATCGAACAATCCTTGAAATCATAAAACGAAAGGGAATTCAAATTGACGCAAGTTCCGAATACGAAGTGTCGAGAGCGATTCATTACGGATTCAAACCAGAAGAAATCATGCTTACTTCTCAGGAACTTGCAAAGAACTTAAAAGAATTCGTAGAAAAGGGCGTAGTTTTCAACGCTTGCTCTCTGCGTCAATTGGAAGCCTTTGGAAATTTATTTCCGGGAAAAGAAGTCAGCGTTCGTTTTAATCCAGGGTTAGGTTCGGGACAAACCAAAAAAACGGACGTGGGCGGAAAAACTTCTTCCTTCGGTGTTTGGCATGAGGAACTGAATAAGGTAAAGGAAATCGCCTCAAGATACAAACTCAAAATTTTTAAAATTCACACTCATATCGGATCAGGAAGCGATCCGGAAGTTTGGAAAGCGGTTGCTCAAGTCTCTCTCGACATCGCGGCGCAATTTCCAGAGTGTAGAATTTTGAATCTAGGCGGCGGCTTTAAGGTCGGTAGAATGGAAGATGAAAAAACCACGGACTTTCAAAAAATCGGCAAACCCGTAGTTGAACTTTTCCAAGAATTCGCGAAAAAACACGGAACTTTACTTCACTTGGAGATCGAGCCGGGTTCGTTTTTAATGGTGAACAACGGTTCGATCATCACCACAGTGGACGATGTAGTTTCCACGGGTGACGGCGGTTATACTTTTGTAAAGATTGACGCGGGAATGGACGTGAACACAAGGCCTTCTCTGTACGCGGCAAGACATCCATTGGTCGTAGTTCCCAAAGTAGAAACACATTCCGATAAAACCGCAAATTACGTATATGTGGGACATTGCTGTGAAAGTGGAGATTTATTTACGCAAGCCGAAGGCGGCGGACCGATCACAAGAATAACAGGAGAAACTAAATTAGGAGATTATGTTGTAATGGAAGGGGCGGGCGCTTATTGTTCCTCCATGTCCACAAAAAATTACAATTCTTTTCCCGAGACTGCGGAAGTTCTTGTGGGCTTAGATGGAAGTTTTCAACTCATTCGGAAACGGCAAAACCTAGAACAAATTTTTCAGAATGAAGTCCCTATTTCTCTCTGAAAAAATTTACGTTCTGATTCTTGCCGGAGGAACCGGTACGAGAATGGGCTCGGAGATTCCAAAACAGTTTTTGGAATTTTCCAACGAGCCCATTCTAATTCACACACTCAAAAAATTCCAGAGCTGGAAAAAACAAAAACAAATCGTTTTAGTTTCTCATCCGGAATTCATTTTAAAAACGGAATCTATTTGCGGTCCTTTTTTAGAAAACCAGGATCGTATCGTAGAAGGTGGAGAGACAAGGCACGGGTCCATGCTTCGGGGTTTATCCGCACTCACGATCCAAAGCGAAGACATTCTATTGATTCACGATGCCGCTCGGCCATTCGTTTTTTTAAAGGAATTGGACTTGTTATGCGAAAGTATCCGTGAGAACGGAATTTCCACACTTGCTTCTCGCACTTCCGAAACCGTATTAGAAGAATCGAATGGAAAGACCTCGTCCTTTCTAGATCGGGAACACATTTGGTTTATGAAAACTCCACAAGGAATCCGAGGAGATATTTTGAAAGAACTGCTAACATTGCCAACGGACCCGATTCCCACCGACCTTTGCTCTTGGGCTTTAACGGCAGGAAAAAAATCTTCCATCGTAGAGTCGCATCCATTTAACCTTAAAATTACCCGTAAGGAAGACTTGGAACTTGCGGAACTTTATTCTTCTTTATTCCAAAAAATATCATAAAAGCAAAATCAGACTTTTAAAGAAAACACAATCGTGAAGAGGTCCCATATTCTTTTTATGAGACAAAGTGGTAATTTTTTATCCAGATTCCAAACGACGATAATCTTTTTTGGAGATGTAATTAAAAAATTCTCTATACGGAATTAAAGGCCATGTTTGATATAGATTCTAAATTTATTCTCGAATCAGACATAAAAAATCGTGTTTATCATCCGATAGAAATATGAGAGTCCTCATAAAGCCGGGAAATCTTTATTGCAAAAAGTATGACCTTAATGTTAGTGAAAACCTCCTTTCTATCGTTTTTCTTTACTCGGTATGAGGGGACTCAATAGTACATCCCTTAAGGGATTACAAATCGGTTCAATGAATCGTTCCCGGCATTGTGATCTAAAAGGTTATACCAAGGATTTTCCAAGTCATTACGTAGATCAAAACAAAACCCAAAAGAAACTTTTTCGAAGTAACCGCTTTTTAATGAAAAAGGAAATGAAAATAAACCTACTTCTCGTATTAAAATCAGACAAAATAAAAATTTATACTAACGGTATTGAATGGAATTCGAATTCGGCACTCTCATCTTATCCGGGCTAATCATACTCAGCATCGGACTTTTAAGAATCTCTACTAAGTTCGGGGTCCCTTCACTATTATTATTCCTCGTCATCGGAATGGCGGCAGGTTCAGACGGCCTCGGGGGAATCGAGTTCGACAATCCCGTACTAGCAAAACAAGTAGGCTCCATTGCATTAGCGTATATCCTATTTTCGGGAGGACTGGAAACCGAGTGGTTAAAGATCAAACCAGTTCTTTGGAAAGGAATTGTCCTCGGAAACTTAGGAGTATTGATTACCGGGGCCGTTATGGGATTGTTCTCCGTCTACGTTTTAGGTTTTTCGCCGATTATCGGATTTTTATTGGGAGCAGTCGTATCTTCAACGGATGCGGCCGCCGTTTTTAACGTACTGAGAACCAGAAATACGGGAATGAAAAAAGGATTAACCTCTTTGCTCGAACTCGAATCGGGAAGTAATGATCCGTTAGCCGTTCTTTTAACCGTAAGTATATTGAGTCTTTTAGGACCTCACCCACCACAAATCGGAGAATTGGCACTTCATATCTTTATGCAATTCTCCATTGGAACGATAGCGGGAGTTATATTCGGATATGCGATCTACAAAGGATTAAACCGAATCAAGCTCGAATATGAAGGATTGTATCCGGTTTTGATTTCCGCATCGGTTTTGTTTGTATATTCGGCGACGGAATTAATTCAAGGAAATCCGTTTCTCGCGGTTTATATCGCAGGACTCGTATTAGGAAATCAATCCTTCGTTCACAAGCGAAGTAATCTCAGATTTTTAGATGGAATCGCATGGTTGATGCAAATCATCATGTTTTTAACATTAGGTTTACTTGTTTATCCAAGTAGAATTCCCCCACTTTTCGGAACGGGTATAATATTCTCCCTTTTTCTTGTATTTGTTGCAAGGCCGATCGCGGTGTTTGTCTCTCTTTTCCGATCCGGCTATAATATTAGAGAGAAGTTATTGGTTTCTTGGATTGGACTCAGAGGTGCAGCCCCGATTATACTCGCGACATTTCCGTTCGCTCAAGGTTTAGCGGGTTCAGATAAGATTTTCCATCTAGTATTTTTTACGGTACTTGTCTCTTTGCTCTTACAAGGAACCAGCGTCCCTCAAGTCGTTCGATGGCTCGGATTAGACGCACCCTTAGAACAAAGAGCTTCCTATCCATTCGAATTTGAAAATCGAGAACAAAGTGATTCAAATCTTTTAGAGTTTATCGTACCTTACGGATCAAATTCCGCCGGAAAGTTCGTATATTCTTTGAATTTTCCCGAAAATTCACTAATTACGTTGATCTATAGAGGAGACAGACATATTGTACCAACAGGAAAAACTACATTAGAAGAAGGTGATGTTCTTTTGATTTTAACACCGAAGGGAAGTGAGGACAAAATCCGAGACATCTTATCACAAATGGAAGATACGATTTAACCACATCTTGATTTTTATTTTGATCGGGCGGTCGCGGCTCGAATTTTTCGTACGTTTAAGGTACTAAGAGCTTGTCCTAAAACCTTAAAAGAAATCAGTTACAATGATTCAATAAGTTCGTAATAAAATATAGAAGTTCCCACAAATTATATCTCTTTGGTTGTTTACGAGCTTTCGAGCATATTTTATAACTATTAAGTTCTCCTAGAGGCTCCTATATTTCGAGGTTTTGGAACAGGCTCTTAAGAAAAAAAACGCAGGAACGGCGGGCTCGCTACAGCTCACGTCTTCGGCCGTATTTAAAGAGACGACCGCATTGTACGCCACACATCCCTACTGCACGATTTCCTACTAATAATCGAATAAGTTCAGCGACTTTTTTTGATCTATATTTTGAAATGAAATAAAAGGATCGAACATTTCGGATCACTTTTCCAAAAAATCCTTCAGTGTTTTCAAAGCATAGTCCCAACCGCTATCGGAATGTTCATAGGAAGTTCGAGTAGGAAAATTCTCCTGAATTAAGGAAAGAGAAGTAAACGTCCCTTCCGATTCCAATTCGAAAGTAATGATAGAATAATTTTCGGGAATGTTCGGAACACCTGAAAAATTACTCCAATAGTTGTATCGAAATATTTTTTCCTTTTCTAATTTGAGAATCGTCCCGTGATCTTCATATTCTTTCCCCTCCCAAACACCCGTAAAAAGGATCGAACTTCCTTCTTTCCAATCGGAAATTGTTCGTGTACCATAAAGATAAAGTTTAATAACTTCCGGATCGATTAGTCCGTTCCAAACCTTCGCGATTGGAGCTCGAATAGAAATTTTCTTTTTGAGAATTAAATTTTGGTTCATTCTAAAATCTCCAAAATCAACAACAGACCGATAATACTCTAATTTCCTCAACCGGAAAAATCTCCATATTCTAAAGAATACGACTAAAGCTTCGGAAAATGCGAAAACCCATTCAGAAAAAACATAACAAGTTTTGAAGTGATGAAACATCTCAAAACTCTTTCTCCGAAGCCAATCTTTTTAAAGATAGAAAAAAGAAAAAGCATTTCGTCTAAACCGGAATTCTGGGAATGTGCATTTCGATCATTCTTCTTTTGATTGAAGCTATTTCGTATTCAAAGAAACGCATACGTATGTGCTTCAATATGCACATTCAAAGATGCAAGTATTCATTTCCTCATCATAATCATTCGGATCATTGAATTTTTCAGAACTCATTTTTTCAATCCAATCATTTTGCAGAATAAAAAGCCGTTCAAACTTGACTCACTTTACATTTTAATATAATAAATTTCCTATAGAATCTATTTGTTTTTTAGAATTATGAATTGACTTTTTCGAAAATACACTCAAAATTCTCCCACTCTTCAAGGAGAAAACGCAAATGTTTCGAATCATTTCAAAATTGTTTCTAGTTCTTATGGTGTTCGGTTTTATTTCAACCGCATACGCGCAGACTAGCAGCCAAACCAACACTCCCTCCTCTATCAGTGGCAAGTATAAAGTTGCCGGAACCAATCCGAACGGCTCGTCTTATAGCGGAAGCGTTACGGTCACAGAATCGAACGGAGAATACCTCTTTACCTGGAATGTTGCCGGAAAAACTTTTACCGGAACCGGAACCCTGGAAGGATCTACATTAACCGTAAATTGGGGAGAATCGGAATCCGTTATTTACGAAGTAAAAAACGGTGGTAAACTTTTAGAAGGAACTTGGGCAAATGGAAGTGCAACCGAAACCTTAAGAAAATAGGAATATACGAATGTATTTGGTTGTGGAACGATCGGGGCTCCCGATTGGTTCTACAACGATTTCGAATTCATTCGTTCTTTCAAAAACCTTCCTTGCTTTCGAGATTCTAATTTCTCACTCATTCTTTGATAGATTTTTCGCCAAAGACCTGTTTCGATAATGCTTTATCCTACCTGTTTCTGTTCTGAAAAGTATTATCATAAAATTTTCTCAAACGAAAACAAAAGATCGATTCGATCTACTAAATCCAATTTGAAGAGACATAAAATAATTGAGAATTCGTCCAAAATCACTTGGTAAATTCGTAATAAAATACAGGAGTTTCCACAGGTTACGTCGTATCGGGTAATTTATAAGCCTTATAGCGGTTCTTTTCATCGTTAAACTCCTAAAATATTAAGTTTTGGAGCAAGTTTTTAATAAGAATCAAGAACATCTGATCGAATTGGAAAATGGCCTTATTTATCAGATCACTTTGTCCTCATTCCTAAGCCAAGAGAACGTAAAATTCGATACCCAATGATTTTCTATCGTACGAAAGTTTATCAAAACCATTAAAGATAAATTCCCATGAAAATCGAAATAGGCTTTGTAGATTGTTTCTAAAATGAAATTTTAGATTGACCCACTTACCTATCGATAGGTAAGTGGGCTGATGAGATCTGGGGGAGATACAAAGGAAAAAATCGTAACTATTGCTAGGGATTATTTTCAAAGTGTCGGTTTCCGATCGTTCAGCTTCCAAGATATAGCCAACGATTTAGGAATTAAAAAGGCGAGTATCCACTATTATTACCCTTCCAAAGAGGAATTGGGTCTTGAAATACTGGAAGCATACGATAAGGACTTCAAAAAATATATAGAAAACATAAGGGAAAGATCTCCCCGCGTTAGACTATTCGGACTTTTTAAACTTTATGTAAGTTATGCCGGTGAAAATGGAAATATTTGTCCATTCGGTGTTGTAGGCACAGAATACCATGTCCTTTCTCAAACGATCCGAGACAAAACCCTGATTCTTCAAGATCAACATCGCGATTTTTTAATACAAACTTTGTACGACGGGGTAAAGGACGGGTCCTTTCTACTTACTCTCAGTGTTCGCGATACGGCTGATTTATTCATCTCCGCAATTCAAGGGGCAATGCAAATTTCAAGAATCCGAAAGGATAAGGAATATTTTCCGAAAATGATTCAAAGTCTTAAATCGATGATACAAATGAAGGAGCATAAAAATGCAGGTTTCTGAATCCACTACAAAAGCATGGGAAGTGATGAACAACTTGTCCGATAAAATGGCCAAAGAGTATAATCTCAGTCTCGAACTTCCACCAAAATCTTTTAAGGAAATGAGGGCCGAATTCGTAGAATTCGAAGGAGCAAAAAGGATTGTAGTTCGGTTTCCTTACGATGATCGTTTTGCAAATCCGATGGGAATTTTTCAAGGAGGAATGCTTTGCACCGCGTTAGATAATACTTTCGGACCTCTTTCCTATCTTGCCGCTAAAAAACCCTGCGTTACCACGGATTTATCTACGCAGTTTTTTAGAACTTTCTTTCCAAAGGACGAATACATTTTGATCGAAGCGAAAGTAATTTCTAAATCTCTCGCTATGCTAACTATGCAGGCGGAAGTTAGAAATCCGAAAAACAAACTCATTGCGATCGCTACTTCAAGTGTTTTGATTTTACAAGAATCTATGCTCAAAAGAATGACGAACAAACAGGAAGAATAAATCTTTATCAAACGAGATTCATCAATGATTCCATTGCGGTCAGTTGCAATCGACTTGTCCGCAGTTTTCCCGTTCTTCTTCGGTTTCCAAAGTAACATGTGCAATTTTTAAACCCTTCAGAATTTCCCTTGCCTTATACTTGATAATTCTCTGATGATCGGAAGAAAGGCCGTTTTTTAAAACGAGATGCGCAGTCAAAGCGTTTTCCGTAGTACTCAAAGACCAAATATGAATATGATGAATATTTAATACGCCTTCTATGGATTTAAGCTCGCTTTCCACGATTTCCGATTGAATCGTATCCGGAGTGGAATCTAAACTCAATCGGAGGCTTTGCCTAAAAAGCGGAATATTTCCGTACAGAATCACAAGTCCCACTAAAAGACCAACTACTGGGTCGATCCACAAAAATCCAAACCACTGAATCAATAAACCGGAAACGATCACCCCCAAAGATACCAATCCATCCGCGAGAAGATGCAGATATGCGCCTTTCATATTCACATCCTCGTCCTTACTTTTGCGGAATAAAAAGGATGAGGAAAAATTTATCAAAACCCCCACAAAAGCCACAACAGCAACCATTCCTCCAGGAACAGAAGTCGGTCTGGATAATTTCTCAACCGATTCGTAAATGATAAAACCTACAGTACCGAAAATTAGAATAGAATTAAGAAGGCTGACTAAGATCGAAGATTTTTTCCAACCGTAAGTAAACCCCGGAGAAGGTCCTCTTTCTTGAAGTTTAATCGCAATCCAAGCAAGAAACAAAGAACTCACATCCATCAAATTATGACCCGCATCTGAAAGCAAAGCAAGCGATCCGGACCAAAGGCCTATTCCCGCCTCGATACCCGCATAAATGAGATTGAAAAACATCGCAATCATAAGGCTTTTACCCGCACTCCCAAGATGATGATCGTGGGGAGAAGTATGATCGTGAGAATGGTTATGCGAGTGATGCCCCATGAGTCCTTCCGTGTTTTAAATGATATCTTTCTCAGAATAGCGAAGCTATGAACCTGTAAACGGAAAAAATATGTTTATTTCTGAAAATCGACTTTCTTTAGAATCCGCTTCAAAATCCGAAGAGAATTTAATTTTAATCATTTAGCAAACTCATAGAAAATGGAATAGTCCCACAGATTACGTCTTTTTGAGGATTTTAAGATTTTTGAACAGATTTTATTGTCCTTCAATTTCTGTAGTAATTCCCGCATTCCAAGATTTCGGGATAGATTCTTTAAAAAAATCCCTCGTTTTACAAATTGAAAGCAACCCACACTCCATTAGACTTTTCTAAAATAATACGGAGTTGCAAAATGATCCTCCGATCCGAACGGCTTTTCAACGTTTAAAGAAAAGAATGGCGTATTTTTCCAAGATTTTCAACCGATTTTGCTACCTGTTTTACATTCTACCTTTGATAAGCATATTTTCGAGTCTTAAGAACAAAATTTGCGTTATTCTTTGCTTCAAACTTATTCCAAAAAATGTCGAGAAAGCCACCAGAAAGAGAAACAATTGTTGCAATTGTCGCTAAAAAAAGCATTCATTGTCGATCTATGTCTTGGAAGAAATTAGCCCAATACTTGCTTATTTTTCTATTACCGTTATGTCACAACGTAAATGCATATCAAGAAGACGGGCATTTTTATACTGTTCAAACCGTTTTAAATAACTTTGAAACTTCTTCTCCTCTAACCAAAGACGAAATCGCCCTTATCGCTTTTTGTACTCAACTTCCGGACGAGGTTCCAGAACTGGACGCAATTTCAGTGTATCAAAAGCTGGCTTTTAAATATCCTTTCGATTATATACTTTGGGTTCTTAAAAGCCAAGGTTCACCGAAGGTTCTGGGGAGAATGGCCGAGGTACAGCAGTTGTTACACGGTTTAACAGGTGGAAACAGTGAACACCTTCGTAATGTAGCCGTCACAACCTTGGATCGACTGCGTACAAAACTTACTTCCAAAAAGGAAAGACTTCCCGAAAGATTATGTGCGTTAGGTTTCGCTTTTCATTTGTTAGGAGATTCATTCGCACATCGCAAATTGTTAAATCCTAAAAAAATGTATCCTACGGGAAGAGGACACGCTTCCGATATGACCTTGCCCGATCACCCAGTTTACAACGATGACCGTGTTGTCGAGTGGGAAAATTATGCGAAGAATATTCCGAACTTATTTCGTTCCGATCTGAAGGAAGTTGTAATCAAGGAAGATTTTAGAAAGGTAAGAGAACTTACTGGAAATAACTATCCCTGGCATTGTATTTTTGGAACAAAATGCGAGGACAGACTCAGAAAAATCTTATTACATCGATTGAAAGAGTCCGACTCCTTTCCAAAATACAATCCCTTACAGAAGGAACGTTATCCCGCCTCCAATTGTCAAGAGTACGTTCAAAGGGTAGTCGAACAAAAGGACATTCCGCACATTCCGGATTGTGGTAAGTCTTGGAAAATTTACAAACAAGTTTCCTTAGAAGTTTGGAAAGACCTCGGTTATTTTCAAGACAAAAAATCCCGTAAACAAATCGAACTCTACGACGGAGACGACTTATGGCTAAATCCTTAAGCGAAGAACACCCTCGAAAAAAAAGAAAAAGAAAAGTTAAGAAGAAATCGATTTGGGGAGAAATCCTTATCGTATTTGCAGGTCTTCCGATTTTGATTGCTTGGATTTCCTTTCGTACGTTCGTATGCTGGGGCAATTTGAGTTATACCGGAGAAGTTTTTTGCACCATTTCCGGAACGATCAATCCTCTTCTTTTAGTTTTAACCTTGGTTCTGATTGTATTGACTTTCGTGGATCTTCACAAATTGGGTGATGAGCTTGAGGAACTGCCTAAATGGTCTTCGAAACGAATTTATAAAGGGTTTCGATCCTTGGAAAAATGGGATAAATTTCATTTTTTGTTCTCGTTTGTTTCTTTTTTGGGGGCCCTAATTATAGGTATCTATCTCTTAAATCGTCTTGAATTTAGTTTATTTTAATATACAAATATATTCTTTGGGGTTGTAATGAAAAAATACGAAGCGGTTGTGATTGGTACCGGATTCGGCGGAGCCGTAAACGGCTGTAGATTGAGCAAAAAATGGCCCGGCCGGGTTTTAATTCTGGAACGTGGAAAACGCTATCCCAAAGGTTCCTTCCCCCGTTCTCCCCACGATATGTCCAAAAATTTTTGGAACGTTCCCGAAGAAAATAGTTCCAAAGCCCGCCCGAAAAAACTTTCCAAATTGAATCAAACCGGTCTATTCGACATTCGAAATTACAAAAACATGGACGTAGTTATTTCCGCAGGACTCGGCGGTGGGTCTTTGATTTACGCGAACGTTTTCCTAGAACCTCCAGATCATATCTTCGACGAACGTTGGCCTGCAAACGTGAAAAAGAAAAGCCTCAACCCATATTATAAAATCGTAAAAGAAATTTTGGGCTCCCGACCAATTCCAACGGATAACGATCCTCGAAGAAAAATTGTTCGAACCGAACTCTATCAAAGATTCGCGAAGTTTGTCGGCCGAGAATCCAAACTCGCGGATATTAACGTATTTTTCGGAAACGATTTTAAGAAACCGATATCGATAGGACTCCAGGAAAAAAATCGCTACGGAGCCGTTCAAACTTCCTGCACGTATTGTGCGGAATGCGATATCGGATGTAATACACATTCCAAAAATACTTTGGATCTAAATTACCTCTTTGTAGCGGAAAATAAATACAAGGCGGATGTGAAAACCGAACATCTGGTTCAAAAGATAGTTCCCCTTGGACCGGATGGAAGCGATAATTCTTCTTATCACGGAGAAAACGGTTATCGAATTTATTTTAGAGATCTTTCCGCACATACCAGAGATTTAATTTCCGTAGTCGCAAAACGAGTTGTAGTTTCCGCAGGGACGTTAGGAAGTACCGAACTTCTTTTAAGATGTAAGGAAGAATTCAAAACTCTTCCTGATATATCGGATCATGTAGGAAAACAATTCTCCGGCAACGGCGATTTTTTATCCTTTGCCATTAAAGGAAAAGAACCTGCAAATCCAAACTACGGCCCGGTAATTACACAATATACGGACTATAACTTGTTCAAAAGTTACGATCCTAAAAAGGCTTTTATTCTTCAAGACGCGAGTTATCCCGTTTTTGCTTCTTATTTTGCTGAGGCGTCCGTTCCCTGGTTTTTAAGAATCGGATTTTTCTTTCATATGCTCGGGGAGCTTTTCAAAAGATTTTTAGACGGCAAAATTTTCGGAAAAATTGGTTATCTGATAAGCGAATTAATGAAAGGCGACCTTTCCTACACTTCGGCGGTATTGTTGTGTATGGGAATCGACCGTGCAGATGGTGAAATGATTTTGGATCGTAAAAAAAGTTTTCAGATTCAATGGCCTCAAAAGAACAACATGTCGCTTTATGAAGCAATTTTAGGCGTGATGAAAGCCTTTGCTTCGTTTATCAAAACAGACTTTTACTTTCCGCTCCCGACCTGGTCTTGGCCAATTCGCAATAACGTATCCGTACATCCGTTAGGCGGTTGCATCATCGGAAATTCGATAACTCACGCAGTGACTTCTGCGGACTCAAAAACTTTCGGACAGGTTTTTTCGTACCAAGGACTTTACGTGGCCGATGGAAGTCTTTCTCCGACCGCAATCGGTGCAAACCCATCCATGACAATCGCCGCTCTTGCCGAAAGAGTCGCGGAAGGAATTACAGGAATAAAACCGACGACAAATCTCTGACAAAAAATACGTTACTGCAAGCATGAAGACGAGTTCAGTCAAAACCTCCATCTAAACAAGCTTGCAGAATTAAATGCAGAGAAATAACATTCGTTTTTTAGGATTATTATGAACAGCGCAACGGAATCCATTAAAGACACCCTGGAATTGATCAGACCTTATCTGCCTTCCGCAATTGTTCGGAGATTGGCGGATGCCAACGAATCCAAACTGCAAAGGTCGCAGTCTTTTGAGGGGGCCATCTTATTTTTCGACGTTGTCGGATTTACTCCTACTACTTTGGCGTTAGCAGCCAAGGGAACACGTGGAATCGACGCGCTACAAACCGTTCTTTCCAATTACTATACTGGATTGTTAAAACATCTCAGTCAATGGGGAGGAGCGGTTTATCAATTCGCGGGAGATTCCGTTTTAGTCAGTTTCGAAAAACAAAAAGACGA